>JAGVSZ010000287.1 GCA_019137045.1 Betaproteobacteria bacterium | reverse complement strand
CGGGCGCCGGCACCGGTCAGGTGTCCTCGGGTGGCGCGCATGGCGCCGGCGGAGGCGGGGGCGCGCCGACCGCACCCGCGCCGGTCTTCGCCGAGAACGCGCCGGCCGCGGTCGAGAGCGCCGCGGCGACCGCCGCCGCGGTGGCGGTCGCGCCGACCGCCGTGATCGGCGGTTCGACCGGCGGCATGACGGCCTCCTCCGGCGGGCTGCAGGCCGACCCGCGCATGGCCGGCGACATCGACGCGCTGCAGGCGCGCGGGCAGGTGATCGAGACGGAGGTCAAGGCGCCCCTGCCCGAGGTCGCCGCGGTGCGCGAGGAGGTGTTCCAGCAGGAATTGAACAAGCTGCGCGAGGAAGTCCAGCAGGACGCGGTGGTCGAGACGCGCGTCGCGGCCTCCGTCTTCGCGGTCAGCACCGGCCTCTCGGTCGGCTACGTCCTGTGGCTCCTGCGCGGGGGCGTGCTGATCGCGAGCCTGCTGTCGTCGATCCCGGCGTGGCGGCTGGTCGACCCGCTGCCGGTGCTGGGGCGCGTCGGCGGACCGGACGACGAGGACGACGAGTCGCTCGAGGAGATGGTGGAGAACCGCCCGGACCGCGACGCGGTCGGCGCGGATGACGCGCCGCGCGGCATCGCGCGCATCGCGCAGGCGTTCAGGAGGAGCACCGCATGAAGGGTCTGACCACTCGCACCTACCTCTCGATCGGGCTCTCGTTCCTGGTCGCGAGCATCGTGCTCGCCGCGGCGTTCTTCGGCCTCGTGCCCGACCGCGCCGGGGCGCTGCGCGAGGGCCGCACCGCGCTCGCCGAGCTGGCGGCGGCGTCGAGCACCGGGGTCGTGAACCCCGAGGCCGCGCCGCGCGTGCAGGCGATGCTGACCTTCATGCTCGAGCGCAACAAGGACCTGCGCTCGGCGGGCGTGCGCCGCGCCGACGGGACGCTGGTCGTCGCCGCCGGCGACCACGCCAATGGCTGGAAGGCGCTTGCCGGCGACCGCTCCACCGACGAGCAGATCGTGGTGCCGATCTTCGCCAACAAGGCGCGCTGGGGCCAGCTCGAGATGGCGTTCCAGCCCACCGGCGTGCCGAGCGCGTTCGGCATGGAGATGCCGTGGCTGTACCTCGCCGGGTTCATGCTGCTCGCGTGCTTCACCTCGTTCTACTTCTACCTCGCGCGCATGCTGCGCCACCTCGACCCGTCGCAGGCGGTGCCGGGCCGGGTGCGCGCCGCCCTCGACACGCTCGCCGAGGGCCTGCTGGTGATCGACAAGAAGCAGACCATCGTGCTCGCCAACCAGGCGTTCGCGACGCTCGTCGGCGCGCCCCCCGAGCACCTGCTCGGCCGGCAGCCGGCCGAGTTCGGCTGGCGCGCGCCCGACGGCGCGGCGCTCGCCAAGGACGCCGCGCCGTGGACCGCGGCGCTGCGCGAGAACGTCGTGCAGCGCGATTGCATGCTGCACCTCGTCGACGCCGCCTCGAAGCTGCACACCTTCAAGGTGAACGCCTCGCCGGTCGCGGGCGGCGACGGCAAGCCGGGCGGCGTGCTGATCAGCTTCGACGACGTGACGCAGCTCGAGGAGAACAAGGTGGAGCTGCGCAAGGCGAAGGAGGAGGCCGAGGCGGCGAACCGCGCGAAGAGCGACTTCCTCGCCAACATGAGCCACGAGATCCGCACGCCGATGAACGCCATCCTCGGCTTCACCGAGGTGCTCAAGCGCGGCTGGGGCAAGAGCGAGCGCGAGGCGCGCAAGCATCTCGACACCATCCACTCTAGCGGCAAGCACCTGATCGAGCTGATCAACGACATCCTCGACCTGTCCAAGGTCGAGGCCGGCCGCATGGAGGTGGAGCGCATCGACTGCGAGCCGCACAAGGTGATCCGCGAGGTGGTCAAGGTGCTCCAGGCGCGCGCGCGCGAGAAGGGCGTGACGCTCGCATTCGAGGCGGCGACGCCGCTGCCGGCGAAGATCCAGTCCGATCCCGGGCGGCTGCGGCAGATCGTCACCAACCTCGCGGGCAACGCGCTCAAGTTCACCGAGCGCGGCGGGGTGCGCGTGGTGGCGCGGATGCAGGGCACGCGGAGCAGCCCGCAGCTCGCGATCGAGGTGATCGACACCGGGGTCGGCATCCCGGAGGACAAGATCGGGAAGCTCTTCCAGGCGTTCGTACAGGCCGACAGCTCGGTCACGCGCAAGTTCGGCGGCACCGGCCTCGGCCTGGTGCTCAGCCGCAACTTCGCCCGCGCGCTCGGCGGCGACATCACGGTGACGAGCGTGGCCGGTAAGGGCAGCACGTTCACCGCGACGCTCGACACCGGTGCGCTCGCCGGGGTGCGGATGCTCGACCCGGCCGAGGCGGTGCACGTCGAGGAGGAGGCCGCGGCCGACGCGCAGGCGCGCTGGGAGTTCCCGGCGCGGAAGATCCTGGTCGTGGACGACGGGCCGGAGAACCGCGAGCTCGTCACGCTGGTGCTGGCGGAGGCGGGCCTCGTCACCGACGAGGCCGAGAACGGCCAGATCGCGGTCGACAAGGCCACGCGCACCGCCTACGACGCCATTCTCATGGACATGTCGATGCCGGTGATGGACGGCTACACCGCCACCAAGCTGCTGCGCGGGCGCGGGTCGAAGGTGCCGATCATCGCGCTCACCGCCCATGCGATGAAGGGCTTCGAGCAGGAGATCCTCGCCGCGGGCTGCACCGGCTACGTCACCAAGCCGATCGACATCGACGTGCTGCTCGGCGCGCTGGCCGAGAAGCTGGGCGGACGGCGCGTGCAGGGCGCGGCCCCGGCCCGGATGAGCCCGGTCGAAGAGCAACCGGTGGCGCCGGCCGCCGCACCGGCGGCCGCCACCCCGGTCGCGTCCGCGCCGGCCGCGGCCGCCGACGACGGTGCGCCGGTCGTGTCGCGGCTCGCGAACCATCCGCGGCTGCGCGCGGCGGCGCGCAAGTTCGCCGCGCGCCTGGACGAGCAGCTCGCGGCGATGGAGCTCGAGCTGCGGGCGGGCAAGTTCCCCGAGCTCGCCGCGCTCGCCCACTGGCTGAAGGGCGCCGGCGGGACGGTGGGCTACGACGCCTTCACGGTGCCGGCCCGGACGCTCGAGACCTGTGCGAAGGCCGCCGATGGGCACGGTGCGCGGGCGGCCCTCGACGCGCTGCACGGGCTCGCCCGGCGCATGGTGGTGCCGGAAGAAGAGGCCGCCGCCTAGGCGCGCGGCCCGGAATGCGCAGTGGTTCACGCGTGCCCCGGCGACAGCAGCCGAATCCGGCACGAATTGCGCGTGCGCCGCGACCCCCGCGACTAGGATGACGGAGCCATCATGAACGCGATCACCTTCGAGAGCGCCTCCTCCGAGCTGCGGCTGCCCGGCCAGCCGGCGCTCGCCAACCGCATCGCGCGCTTCGTGCCCGAAGCGCGCGCGCAAGGCGGCGCCGAGTGGGAGAGCGAGCCCGCGAGCGACCCGGTCATCATGATGATCGACGACGAGCCGCTCAACATCGAGGTCCTGCAGACCTTCCTCGAGGAGGCCGGCTACCGCGAGTTCGTGCCTACCTCCGCGCCGCGCGAGGCGATCGGGCTGATGGCCGACCGGCGCCCGGACGTGGTGCTGCTCGACCTGGTGATGCCGGAGATGAGCGGCTTCGAGATCCTGGAGCGCATGCGCGCCGACGACGGCCTGCGCCACGTCCCGGTGATCGTGCTCACCTCGGCCACCGACTCCGAGACCAAGCTGAAGGCGCTCGAGCTCGGCGCCACCGACTTTCTCGCCAAGCCGGTCGACTCGAGCGAGCTCGCGCTGCGCCTGCGCAACACGCTGTCGGCCAAGGCCTACCGCGACCGCCTCGCGAACTACGACGCGGTCACCGGGCTGCCCAACCGGCGGCTGTTCGCCGACCGCGTCGAGCGCGCGCTGCGGCAGTCCGCGCGCGCCGGCAACACCGGCGCGGTGCTCCTCCTCGGCTTCGACCGGCTGGAGGAGGTGACCGAGGCCCTCGGGATCGGCGTGGCGGACTCGCTCATGAAGGCGGTCGCGCTGCGGCTCGACCTCGCGCTGCGCGGCGCCGAGTCGATCGCGCGCGACGGCAAGCCCGGCATCCGTCCGAGCGTCGCGAAGCTCGACGGCGAGGAGTTCGCGCTCCTGCTCACCGACATGCCGAGCGGCGATCTCGCGGCGCCGATCGCGCAGCGCATCCAGGCCGCGATGCAGCCGCCGTTCCGCGCCGGGGGGCAGGACGTGCTGCTGCCCTCGAGCGTCGGCATCGCCGTCTTCCCCGACGACGGGATGGAGACGAGCGCGCTGCTGTCGAACGCCGGCGTCGCGATGCGGCACGCGCGCCAGGAAGGCGGCAAGGGCGTGTGCTTCTACGCGCGCAACCTCAACGCCGGCTCGATCGCGCGGCTCAGCATCGAGAGCGAACTGCGGCGCGCGATCGAGAACGACGAGCTGTGCCTGTTCTACCAGCCCAAGGTGCGGGTGCAGAACGGCCGCGGCACCGGCGCCGAGGCGCTGGTGCGCTGGAAGCACCCGACGCGCGGCCTGGTGCCGCCGGGCGAGTTCATCCCGGTGGCCGAGGAGTCGGGGCTGGTGGTGCCGCTCGGCGAGTGGGTGCTGCACGCGGCGTGCCGGCAGATCAAGGCCTGGCAGGCGGCCGGCATGCGCGTGCCGCGCATCTCGGTGAACGTGTCGAGCAAGCAGTTCAAGGCGCGCACCGTCACGCAGTCGGTGGTGGGCGCGCTCAAGGCGACCGGCGTCAACCCCTCGCACCTCGCCCTGGAGATCACCGAGGGCGCGATCATGGACCACGCCGAGCGCAACGTGCGCATGCTGCACGAGCTCAAGGCGCTCGGCATCACGCTCGCGGTCGACGACTTCGGCACCGGCTACTCGTCCTTGAGCTACCTCAAGCGCTTCCCGATCGACGAGCTGAAGATCGACCGCGCGTTCGTGACCGACGTGGACACCAACCCGGACGACGCCGCGATCGTCATCGCGGTGATCGCGCTCTCGCACTGCCTCGGGCTCGCGGTGGTGGCCGAAGGCGTGGAGACGCAGTCGCAGCGCGACTTCCTCGCGAGCCGCGGCTGCGACGAGGCGCAGGGCTTCCTCTTCGCGAAGCCGATGCCGGCCGACGCGTTCGGCACCCTGCTCGCCGGCTCGGCGATCAAGCGCAAAGCGACCGCTTGAGCGGGAGAACCGGGCCCTAGGCGGGCACGGCCCGCTTCGCCGGCGCGGCCGGCTTCCGCGCGAGCGCCGCGCGCAGGTACTGCCCGGTGTAGCTCCCGGGGGCCTGCGCCACCTCCTCCGGCGTGCCCTGCGCGACGATGCGCCCGCCGCCGTCGCCGCCCTCGGGCCCGAGGTCGATCACCCAGTCCGCGGTCTTGATCACGTCCAGGTTGTGCTCGATCACCACCACGGTGTTGCCGTGGTCGCGCAGGCGGTGCAGCACGCGCAGCAGCAGATCGATGTCGTGGAAGTGCAGCCCGGTGGTGGGCTCGTCCAGGATGTAGAGCGTGCGGCCGGTGTCGCGCTTGGAGAGCTCGAGCGCGAGCTTCACGCGCTGCGCCTCGCCGCCCGAGAGCGTGGTCGCCGGCTGGCCGAGCTTGATGTAGCCGAGGCCGACCTCCGCCAGCGTCGCGAGCTTCTGGCGCACGGCGGGCACCGCGTCGAAGAACTCGTGCGCCTGCTCGACGGTCATCTCGAGCACGTCGTGGATGCCGCGGCCCTTGTAGCGGATCTCCAGCGTCTCGCGGTTGTAGCGCCGGCCGTGGCACGCGTCGCAGGGCACGTAGATGTCGGGCAGGAAGTGCATCTCCACCTTGATGACGCCGTCGCCCTGGCACGCCTCGCAGCGCCCGCCCTTGACGTTGAACGAGAAGCGGCCGGGCCCGTAGCCGCGGGTGCGCGCCTCCGGCGTGCCGGCGAAGAGATCGCGGATCGGCGCGAAGAGGCCGGTGTAGGTGGCGGGGTTCGAGCGCGGCGTGCGGCCGATCGGGCTCTGGTCGACGCTGATCACCTTGTCGAAGCGCTCCAGGCCCTCGATCGCGTCGTGCGCCGCGGGCTCCGCGCCGGCCCCGTGCAGCTCGCGCGCCACCGCGGCGTACAGCGTGTCGTTGACGAGCGTGGACTTGCCCGAGCCCGACACCCCGGTCACGCACACGAACAGCCCGACCGGGAGCGCGAGGTCCACGCCCTTCAGGTTGTTCCCGCGCGCGCCGCGCAGACGCAGCGAATGCGCGGGGTCGGGATCGGGCCGGTTGCGCTGCCGCGGCACCGCGATCGCGCGCCGGCCGGAGAGGTACTGCCCGGTCAGCGAGCCTTCCGCGCGCTCGATGTCGCGCGCCGAGCCCTGCGCGACGATCTCGCCGCCGTGCACGCCCGCGCCCGGCCCCATGTCGACGACGTGGTCGGCGGCGCGGATCGCCTCCTCGTCGTGCTCGACCACCAGCACCGTGTTGCCGAGGTCGCGCAGGCTCTTCAGCGTGGCGAGCAGCCGGCCGTTGTCGCGCTGGTGCAGGCCGATCGACGGCTCGTCGAGCACGTACATCACCCCGGTGAGCCCGGACCCGATCTGCGAGGCGAGGCGGATGCGCTGCGCCTCGCCGCCGGAGAGCGTCTCGGCCGCGCGGTCGAGCGCGAGGTACTCCAGCCCGACGTTGACCAGGAACGAGAGGCGCGCGGCGATCTCGTTGACGATCCGCTCCGCGATCTGCGCCTTCTGGCCGGGCAGCGCGAGGGCGCGGAAGAAGGCGAGCGCGTCGCGCAGCGGCAGCGCGCTCAGCTCGAAGATCGAGCGCTGGTCGCCCTCGGGGCCGACCTTGACGTGCCGCGCCTCGCGCCTCAGCCGCGTGCCCTCGCACTCCGGGCACGGCTTGCGGTTGATGTACTTCGCCAGCTCCTCGCGCACGACCACCGAGTCGGTCTCGCGGTAGCGCCGCTCGAGGTTGGGGATCACGCCCTCGAAGTCGTGCTCGCGCACGACCGTCCGGCCGCGTTCGTTGAGGTAGGAGAACGCGATCGTCTCCTTGCTGCCGAACAGCACCACCGCCTGCACCTCGGGCGCGAGCTTCTCGAACGCCCGGTCGACGTCGAACCGGAAGTGCGCCGCGAGGCTGGTCAGCATCTGGAAGTAGAACTGGTTGCGCCGGTCCCAGCCCTTGATCGCGCCCGAGGCGAGCGAGAGCCCGGGGTGCGCGACGACGCGCCGCGGGTCGAAGAACTCGATCGAGCCGAGCCCGTCGCACTTGGGGCACGCGCCCAGCGGGTTGTTGAACGAGAACAGGCGCGGCTCGAGCTCGGGCAGGGCGTAGCTGCACGCGGGGCAGGCGAAGCGCGCCGAGAAGAGGTGCTCGCGGCCGCTGTCGGCCTCGAGCGCGATCGCGCGCCCGTCGGCGTGCCGCAGCGCGGTCTCGAACGACTCGGCCAGGCGCTGCTTCGCCCCGGCGCTCACCTTCAGCCGGTCGACGACGACCTCGATCGTGTGCTTCGCGTTGCGCGCGAGCTTCGGCAGCGCGTCGATGTCGTGGACCTGGCCGTCGATGCGCAGGCGCACGAACCCCTGCGCGCGCAGCTCGCCGAAGAGGTCCGCCTGCTCGCCCTTGCGCCCGGCGACCACCGGCGCGAGGATCATGATGCGGGTGTCCGCGGGCAGCGCCGCCACGTGGTCGACCATCTGCGCCACGGACTGCGCCGCGAGCGGCAGCAGGTGGTCGGGGCAGTAGGGGGTGCCGACGCGCGCGAAGAGCAGCCGCAGGTAGTCGTGCACCTCGGTGACGGTGCCGACGGTGGAGCGCGGGTTGTGCGAGGTCGCCTTCTGCTCGATCGAGATCGCCGGCGACAGGCCCTCGATCAGGTCGACGTCGGGCTTCTCCATGAGCTGGAGGAACTGGCGCGCGTAGGCCGACAGCGACTCGACGTAGCGCCGCTGGCCCTCGGCGTACAGCGTGTCGAACGCGAGCGAGGACTTGCCCGACCCCGACAGGCCGGTGATCACCACGAGCTGGTTGCGCGGGAGGTCGAGGCTGAGGTTCTTGAGGTTGTGCGTGCGTGCGCCGCGGATGCGGATCTCATCCATCGCGTCGTCCATGCTGCCGATGGGGCGAAGGGAATCCGCTAGTGTACGAGAGTCGGCCCGGCCGGCGCCACCTTTTCCCCCGCCGGCGACGCCGGGGCGCGTGCGGGAGGGCGAATCGGCTAATATCCGGGCGCCCTTCCTTCGCGCTTCCCATGCAGGATTCCCCCCGGGCCGGCCGCATGTCGCCGGCAGAGCTCCGTGCCGGCCTCTCGCTCGCGTCGCTGTTCGCGCTGCGGATGCTCGGCCTCTTCCTCATCCTGCCGGTGTTCGCGGTGCATGCGCCGCACCTCGCGGGCGGCGACAACCTGACGCTGGTCGGCGTCGCGCTCGGCGCCTACGGCCTCACGCAGGCGATCCTGCAGATCCCCTACGGCGTGGCCGCCGACCGCTACGGCCGCAAGCGCATGATCGTGCTCGGCCTGCTCCTGTTCGCCGCCGGCAGCTTCGTCGCCGCCGCGGCGACCGACATCTACCTCACCATTCTCGGCCGCGCGATCCAGGGCTCCGGCGCGATCAGCGCGGCGGTGATGGCGCTCGCCGCCGACCTCACCCGCGAGGAGCACCGCACCAAGGCGATGGCCATCATCGGCGCGTCGATCGGGCTGATGTTCGCGCTGTCGCTGGTGGCCGCGCCGGCGCTCTATCGCGGCATCGGCATGGGCGGCATCTTCGCGCTCACCGGGGTGCTGGCGCTCGCCGGCATCTGGGTGACGCGGCGGCTCGTTCCGCCCGAGCCCGCGGCGCACGGGCAGGCGGCGCCCGACCTCGCGGCGGCGACCGTGCGCGGGGTGCTGCGCAACGCGGAGCTCCTGCGGCTCAACCTGGGCATCTTCGCGCTGCACACCGCGCAGATGGCGATGTTCGTGGTCGTCCCGCCGCTGCTGGTCGAGCGCGGCGGCCTCGCGGTCGCCGACCACTGGAAGGTCTATCTGCCGGTGATCGCCGCCTCCTTCGTGCTGATGGTCCCGCCGCTGCTCGCCGCGGAGCGCCACGGCCGCGCGCGGCGCCTCTTCCTCGGCTCGATCGCGCTGCTCGGGGCCGCGCAGGTGTGGCTCACCGGGTGGGCCACTGGCTTGGGTAGCATCGTGCTCGGATTGCTCGCGTTCTTCGTCGGGTTCAACCTGCTGGAAGCGGCGATCCCGTCGCTCGTGACGCGCGTCGCGCCCGCGCACGCCAAGGCGACTGCGCTGGGGGTCTACAATACGACCCAGGCGTTCGGCCTCTTCGCCGGCGGCGCGCTGGGCGGCGTGTTCGCGCAGCACTTCGGCGCGCGCGGGGTGTTCGCGCTGTGCGCCGCGCTGATGGCGCTCTGGGCCGCGGTCGCGGCCGGGATGAAGGTTCCGCCGCCGCGCGGCGCGGGCAGTCCGGTGCGGGCGGCGGACGGTGGGGAAGGGCGCGGGCCCGGCGCAGAGCGGGTCGGGTGAAACCAGTCAAACGGAGGGCGTGATGGCGTCAGTGAACAAAGTGATCCTGGTGGGCAACCTCGGCGCCGACCCGGAGACGCGCTACATGCCGAGCGGCGATGCGATCACCAACATCCGCGTCGCGACCACCGACCGCTGGAAGGACAAGGCGAGCGGCGAGATGAAGGAGGCCACCGAGTGGCACCGCATCGCGTTCTTCGGGCGGCTGGCGGAGATCGCCGGCCAGTACCTGAAGAAGGGCTCGCAGGTGTACGTGGAAGGCCGGATCCGCACCCGCAAGTGGCAGGACAAGGAAGGGCAGGACCGCTACTCGACCGAGATCGTCGCAGACAGCATGCAGCTCCTCGGCAAGCGCGAGGGCATGGGCGACGCGGCGCCGCGCGAAGGGCGCGAGTCGGGTGAGGCGGCGACCGTGGGCGCGGGCGCGAAGCCCGCGGCAAAGAAGCCCGCGACCACCCTGTCGGACATGGACGACGACATTCCGTTCTGAGCGCAGCGGCGCCTGGAAAACGCAACGGCGCACGCCTCGCGGCGTGCGCCGTTGTTGCTGGTGAAGCCGGCTAAGCCGCGCGAACGCGCTTGACTGCGCGCTTGACGCTGCGCTTCTCCTTCGCGACGGGCCTCTTCGCAGCGCCGTTCAGGCGCGAACGCACCGCGGTCGCGGTCTCGCCGTAGGCTTTGCGCAGCTGGCCGAGGTAGGGCTGCGCGGCCTTCTGCACCGCGCCGTACCCGCGCGACTCCCGGATCGTCGCGATGATCTCGTTCGCCGATTTGAGCGCACGGCCCTCGAAGCGCTCGCCGTCCTTCACGAGCCCCGACACGTAGCGCGGCGCCCGCGACTGCACGCGCGCCACCGCGCCCAGCCCGGCGAGCCACGCGCCGCGCGAGGCACCTTTCACTTTCCCGAATACCTGCGTGAGTTGCCGCTCGTAGGCGAGCATGAACGTCCCCTGTTCTTGAGTTGAGAAGCGAGATCTGCAATCCCGGGGACGAAAATAGCCGACAACCCTAGAGGGCTCGACCGAAATAGAGCCCTTGCCCTAGAAAGGCGGCGCCTGGCGCCTCGGTCTGCTACTTGAACAGGCGCCGGATCGTGCCGAGCATGCCGCCGTCTTCCGGCTGCGCCGGCGCGCCGGCGGCCTCCGCGGCGACTCCGCCCGCGAGGGCGGTCTGGCAGGGATGCGGGTCTGCGGCCCCCTTCTTCAGCGCCGCTTCGCCGAGCAGCGACAGTCCGCCGGTCAGGATCGCCCCGCCGACCGAGAGCGCGGCGCGCGCCGAGCCGAGCGTGTCGATGCCCACGCTCGGATGCGCGAGCGTGCCGGTCACGCGCACCAGCTCGGCGAGGCTCGCCGCGCCGATTCCCAGCCCCTCGTTCACCGTCGGCCGCAGCGCGAGGTCGAGCGTCTCGTTGCGCAGGTTGATCGTGCCGGCGGCGACCAGGTTGACGCGCGCGGTCTCCATTGCGATGGTGCGCTGCGCGGTCGCGATGCCCGCGCGCACCGGCAGGCGCACGACCGCGCACCTGATCTCGTTCGACTTGACGCTGCGGCGCCCCGGGTTCGCCAGGTCGGCCACCCTGGTCAGCACGTCGCCGCCGAAGTCGAGCGCCGCACCCGAGGCCCGCGCCGGCCCCATCGTGGCGCGGATCTCGCCGTTCGCGCCGCCCACGAAGCGCGCGAGCGACTGCCCCGGCCCGGCGAGGTTGAGCGCGAGGTCGATGTCGCCGCCGGTGACCGAGCCGGCGTGGCCCATCGACGCCGCGACCTTCTCGGCGCTGATGCCCTTGCCCGCGACGTTGAGGGCGAGCGCCGATGCGCCGGCGCGCCGCGCGTCGAGGCTCATGCGCGCGTCGAGCGCGCCGCCGCCGACGACCGCCCGCAGCGGCTGCACGGTGAGCTGCCCGTCCTTGAGCGCCGCCTCGACCTGCACCTTCTCGAGCGGGATGCCGTTCACGAGCACGAGGCGCTCGATCGCCGCGTCGAGCGTGCCGTCGAACGCGCGCAGCGCCTCGAGCGGCAGCGGCGCGTCGCTGAACACGCGGCCGCTGCCGCCCCCACCGCCGCCCCCACCGCCGCCCCTGCCGCGCGCGCCGAGCGGCGAGAGATCGACGAGCGGCGCCTTCAGGTGTGCGGCGACCATGGGCCGCGCGCCGCCGGTGGTCAGCACGACGCGGCCGTCGATCACGCTTTTGCCGAAAGTCGCGCGCAGGGGCGCGACCGTGTACGCGTCCCCGCTCGTCGTGCCCCTCGCCTTGAGCTCGAACGGAGTCGGCAGCGCGACTGGACCGCCGGCGAGCTGCGCGAGCGCGGCCGTTTCCTTCACGTCCGCCCGGAGGTCGCCCTCGAGGCGGGGGATGCGCGCGCTGAAGTCGATCGTCCCCTTGGCGCTCGCGTGCGCGCCCGCGGTCGCGAACGCGAGATCGACCGGCCATGCGGCATCCCCGGCGAGCAGGCGCTGGACGCGGCCCATCGAACCCTTGAGCGTGAACGGCTGCGCGCGGAACGCGGCCGCCAGATCGACGTTCAGCGCGTCGCCGAGCGCCCTGCGCTCGAGCCGCAGCCGCTCGACCGACAGGCGGACCGCTTCCTTCCTCGCGCCGTTGCGCCAGGTGAGCTGGCCGCGGTCGATGCGTACGTCGCTCACCTCGAAGTCCACGCCGCCGGCGCCGCCGGCCGGGTCGGACTTCGCCGCCGCGGCGCGCGGCCCGAACACCCAGTTGCCGACGCCCTTCGCGTCGGTCTCGAGCAGCACGTCGGGCTCGACCAGGACCAGGCGCGTGATCTCGACCTGTTTGCGCAGCAGCGGGAGGAGGGCGACGCTCGCCTCCAGGCGCTTCACGCGCGCCATGTCCGGCCGCGATCCCCAGGGCGCGTTCGCGAACGAGACGTCCTCGGCCACGAGCGCGAGCCGCGGCAGCAGCTCGACGTCCAGCCGGCCGCGGATGCGCAGCTCGCGCCCGGTGGCCGTCTGCACCGCGTCGGTCGCCAGCCGCGCGTACTTTCCGAGGTCGATCGCATGGACGAGGAGGGCGAGGCCCGCGACCGCGAGCACGGCGAACGCGGCGACGGCGGCGAGGGCGAGCGCGAGCCGGCGCGGGAGGCGAAGCGACATGCGCACAGGCTACCCGTGCGGCGCGGGAGCGTCGCAGCAGTTTGGCACGCCGCGCGGCGTCAGGTCCCGGCGAGGAGAAACCAGCCGGCGTTGTAGAGCACGTGCAGCGCCGCGCCCGGCACGATCGATGCGTAACGGTCGCGGAAGTGCCCGAACACGAGCGACGGGGCGAAGGTGGCCGCCGCGAGCGCCGGGGCCTGGGCCGCGAGGTGCACCGCGGCGAGCAGCAGGCTCGTGGCCACGTTCGCGGTCGTGACGCCCCAGTTCTCGCGGGCGCCCCAGCGCGTGTGCGCGAGGAGCGGCTGGATGCCGCCGCGGAGCGCGAGCTCCTCGAGGAGCGGCCACGCGAGCGCGAGGCCCGCGAAGCGCAGCGGCGCGGGCAGCGCCCACGACGGGTCGCTCGGGGTCCGGACGGCGGCGTACAGCGCGACCCACACGGCCGGGGCGGCCAGCATCGCCGCGACGTAGTGCGGATCCCGCGCGAGCCGCGCCGCGAGGGTCATGGGCGTCGGTCCCCCCGGCGCTGCGCGCGAGCCCCGGGGTCGCGCGGGCAGGCGGCCTGCGGCCCGTCGGCGCCGGGCTCGCGCGCGCTCACGGCGAACGCCGCGCAGAGCAGCGTCGTAGCGAGCACCGCGCCGAGGATCGCAGCGACGAGCCGGCTCTCGCGTGCGTGCATGTCGCCTTCAGCGCACGATCTGGTTCAGCTCGAAGATCGGCAGCAGGATCGCGAGCACGATCGCCAGCACGATCCCGCCCATCGCGAGGATGAGCAGCGGCTCGAGCAGGGCGACGAACGCCGCGATGCGGCGCTCGAGCTCGCGCGTCGCCTGCACGGCGGTGCGCTCGAGCATCTCCGCGAGGCGCCCGCTCGCCTCGCCGCTCGCGATCATGTGCACCATGAGCGGCGGGAACAGGCGCGAGGCGCCGAGCGAGCGCGAGAGGCTCGCGCCCTCCTGCACGCGCGCGGCGGCCTCCTCGAGCGCGTGCTTCATCGGCACGTTGGACACGACGCCCGCGCCGGCGCGCAGGCTCGCGAGCAGCGGCACGCGGCTGCCGGTCAGGATCGCGAGCGTCGCGGCGAGCCGCGCGGTGTTGAGCCCGCGGGCGAGCGCCCCCACGATCGGGAGCCGCAGCAGCTGGGCGTGCCAGCGCGCGCGCAGCCGCGGCACCGCAGCCGCGGCGCGGCCGGCCGCGACCGCGAGGACGAGCGCGATCACGACGAACCCGCCGTAGACGCGCAGAAAGTTCGACAGCCCGATCAGCGCGCGCGTCAGGAAGGGCAGCTGCTGGTTCGCGTTCTGGAACACCTGCACCACCTGCGGCACGACGTAGAGGAGGAGCCCGGTCACCACCGTCACCGCGACGAGCGTCACCAGCGCCGGGTAGACGAACGCGAGCGCGACCTTGGCGCGCAGCTGCTCGCGCTCCTCGGTGTAGTCGGCGAGCCGCGCGAGCACGTCGGCGAGCCGCCCCGAGCGCTCGCCGGCGTCGACCAGCGTGACGTAGACCTCGGGGAACGCCGCGGGGTGGCGGCCCAGCGCGCGCGCGAGCGGCTGGCCGGCGAGCACGTCGCCGCGCACCGCGGCGAGGATCTGGCGCTCGCCGTCGCGCTCCGACTGGTCGATCAGCGCGTTCAGCGCCTGCTCGACCGTGAGGCCGGCGCCGAGGAGCGTCGCGAGCTGGCGGGTCAGCAGCGCGAGCGCGGCGGCGCCGAGCCGCCGGCCGCGTCGAGGCAGGCGCCGCGCGGTCGCGGGCGAGCCCTGCGCCCCGGCCTGGGCGATCGCCTCGATCTCGACCGGCAGCAGCCCCTGCTCGCGCAGGCGCGCGCGCGCCTGGCGCGGGCTGTCCGACTCGAGCACGCCGCGGCGCACCCTGCCGTCGGGAGCGAGCGCTTCGTACTTGTACCCGGACATCCGTACCCGCCGCGCTCAGTCGACGTCCGTCGCGCGCGTGACGCGCAGCACTTCCTCGACGGTCGTGTCGCCCGCGCCGACCCAGCGCAGGCCGTCGTCGCGCAGCATCGTCATGCCGCGCGCCTGGCCGTGCGCGCGCAGCGCCGCCTCGGCCGCGCCGTCGTGGACGAGGCGGCGCATCTCCTCGTCGACCACCAGCAGCTCGTAGATGCCGGTGCGGCCGAGGTAGCCCGACCCCTTGCACTTCGGGCAGCCGACCGCGGCGTAGACGGGCCGCTCGCGCGCGGCCGCGGGGAGCTGGTCGCGCTCGGTCGGGGTGAGCGTCCCCGGCTTGCGGCAGTCCGGGCAGAGCCGGCGCACCAGCCGCTGCGCGAGCACCCCGAGCAGCGTGGAGGCGAGCAGGAACGGCTCGACGCCCATGTCGATCAGCCGGGTGACCGCGCCGGCGGAATCGTTGGTGTGCAGCGTGGCGAGCACGAGGTGGCCGGTGAGGCTCGCCTGCACCGCGATGCGTGCGGTCTCGAGGTCGCGGATCTCGCCGATCATCACCACGTCGGGGTCCTGGCGCAGGATCGCGCGCAGCGCGCGCGCGAACGTCATGTCGATCTGCGGGTTGACCTGGGTCTGGCCGATGCCGTCGAGGTCGTACTCGATCGGGTCCTCGACCGTCATGATGTTCAGCTTGCCGGCGTCCAGGCGCGTGAGCGCGGCGTACAGCGTCGTGGTCTTGCCCGATCCGGTCGGCCCGGTCACGAGCACGATGCCGTGCGCCTGCCGGATCAGGTGGTCGACCTTGTCGCGGGTCGGCTCGTCCATGCCGAGACCGCCGAGCTCGAGCCGGCCCTGCTGCTTGTCGAGCAGGCGCAGCACCACGCGCTCGCCGTGGCCGGTCGGCAGGGTCGAGACGCGCACGTCGACCGGCCGCCCGGCGATGCGCAGCGTGATGCGGCCGTCCTGGGGCAGGCGCTTCTCGGCGATGTCGAGGCTCGCCATGACCTTCACGCGCGAGACGAGCGCCGCGTGCAGCGGACGCGGCGGCTCGAGCACGTCGCGCAGCGTGCCGTCGATGCGGAAGCGCACGAGCGAGCGCGCCTCGAACGCCTCGAAGTGGATGTCGGAAGCGCGCTCGCGCAGCGCCTGGGTGAGGAGCGCGTTGATGAAGCGGATGACCGGCGCGTCGTCCTCGGCCTCGAGGAGGTCGGTGACCTCCGGCAGCCCCTCGGCGAGGCTCTGCAGGTCGGCCGCGTCGCTGATGTCGTCCATCAGCGCCTCGGCGCCGCTCGCGTCCTTGGTGTAGAGCTGCGCGAGCCGGCGCTCGAAGAGCTCGGGCGCGAGCATCAGCGTGCGCACCGGGGCGCCGAGCACGCGCCGCGCCTCGCTCAGCGCGGCGGCGGTGACCCCTGGCCGCACCCATAGCTCGACCGCGTCGCCGACGCGCCGCGCGGCGATCACGCCCTTCGCGCGCGCGAAGTGGTAGGGCAGCTGCTTGACGAAGCCGGCGTCGAGCTGCGCCGCGAAGACGGTCGACGGCCCGTGCGCGTCGAGGACGGC
>JAGVSZ010000375.1 GCA_019137045.1 Betaproteobacteria bacterium | reverse complement strand
AGGAGCGTGCGCGGCGCGAGGCCGAGGCGGCGGCGCGGCGCGAGGCCGAGGAGCGCGCGAGCCGCGAGGCGGAGGAGCAGGCGCGGCGGGAGGCGGAAGAGCGGGCGCGCGCGGAAGCGGAGACGCGGGCCCGGCAGGAGGCGGAGGAGGCCGCGCGCCGCAAGGCCGAAGAGGAGCGCGCGCGCCGGGACGCGGAGCGGCGCGCGCGAGACGAGGAGAAGGCGCGCGCCAAGGCGGAAGCCGAAGCTGCGGCGCGTGCGCGCCGGGAGGAGCGCGCGCGCGAGAAAGCCGAGGCGAACGCCAAGGCGGCCGCGCGCGAGAAGGAGCGCGAGAAGGACGCCGCGGAGGTGGCCGCGCGGCTGGAGAAGATCCGCAGCGGCCGGGGCAAGGTCGGGTTCGGGAAGTACGTCGCGCTCGCCGCGGCCGCGCTCGTCGTCGCTGGCCTCGTCTACCTGCAGTTCATGCCGGTGGACATTCCGAAGTACGAGGCGCTCGCGAGCCAGCGCTTCGGTCAGCCGGTCAAGATCGGCTCGGGCAGCATCTCGCTCGTGCCCTCGCCGGCGCTGCGGTTCGAGAACGTGACGGTCGGCGCGGGCCGGAACGTGCGCATCGCGACGGTGTCCGCGACCCCGGAGTTCAGCGCCGTGTTCTCCGACGCGCCGGTGCTGAGCGCGCTCGAGCTGTCGGGCGTAACGCTCGATGCGCCGGGACTCGCCGGCATCCTCTTCACCCGCTCGCAGGGCAGCGCGCTCGGCATCGAGCGCATCCGCGCCACCGGCGTCAAGGTCGTGACGCCGGGGCTGAACCTGCCCGAGCTCGAGGCGACGGTGACCTTTCTCGGGGACGGCGCGGTGCAGAAGATCGTGGTCACGAACCCCGGCAAGACGTTGTCCGCCGACATTCAGCCGCAGGGCGCCGGTCGCGCGGCGGTGGACGCGTCGCTCGGCGGCGCCGGCGCGCTGTTCGGGCTGCCGTTCGCGGTCGATTCGCTGAGCGTGAAGGGCGTGGCGACCGCGTCCGAGTTCGCGGTCGCCGAGATGGACGCCAAGCTCCTCGGCGGGTTTGCGCGCGGCAAGGGGACGCTGCGCTGGGCCGGACCGCTCGCGTTCGACGGCGACCTGGAGGCGCGCGGCCTCGAAGCGAAGCTCCTCACGCCGATCGTGTCCGGGACCGTGCAGGGGCCGATGACGGTCGCCGCCCGGGGCGAGACCCTCGAGCAGCTCGGCGGCGGCGCGCGTCTCGAATGGAGCTTCGCGCTGCAGAACGGAATGATCAACGGCGTCGACCTGCCGCGCACGCTGCAATCGGGCAAGAGCGTCGGCGGGTCGACCAAGGTCGACGAGATGACCGGGCAGGCGGTGATCGGCGAGGGCCGCGCCGCGCTGCGCAACGTGCGCATCGTGGGCGGGCCGATGCAGGCGAGCGGCGCGCTCGACGTCGAGGGCGGCAAGACCCTCGCGGGCCGCTTCAGCGCCGACATGAAGACCCCGGGCTCCAGCGTGCGCGCGACGCTGGTCGTATCGGGAACGCCGACGCAGCTCGCGGTCAAGCGTTAGCGGCCCGGGAGGGCGCGCGCCGCGCCGTATAATCGCGGGCGTCATGCCCATCCTGAAGTTGCGCGGCGGCGCGGCGCTCTCCGCGTTCCGCCGCGCCAAGCTCGAGTCGGTCCTGCGGGCGCTCCATCCCGGTCTCACCGTCGCCGCCGCCACCCACTGGCACTTCGTCGCATCGACGCGCGACCTCGATCCGGCCGAGCGCGCCGTGCTCGCGGAACTGCTCCGCTACGGCGCGCAGCCGGAGGAGGCGGGGCCGGAGCCCGCGGGCGTCTTCTACCTGGTGGTCCCGCGGCTCGGCACGATCTCGCCCTGGGCCTCGAAGGCGACCGACATCGCGCGCAACTGCGGGCTCGCGCCGGTCGCGCGCATCGAGCGCGGCATCGCCTACCGCGTCGCCGGCGACGGGGCCGCGGACGCGCGCGTGCCCGCCGCGCTGCACGACCGCATGACCGAGTCGGTGCTCGGTGCGCTCGCGGACGCCGAGCGGCTCTTCCGGCGCTTCGACCCGCGCCCGCTCGCGACCGTGCCGGTGCTCGCCGGCGGCCGCGCCGCCCTCGCGCAGGCGAACGCCGCCATGGGGCTCGCGCTGTCCGCGGACGAGATCGACTACCTCGTGGACGCCTTCCGGCGCCTCGCGCGCGACCCGACCGACGTGGAGCTGACGATGTTCGCGCAGGCGAACTCGGAGCACTGCCGGCACAAGATCTTCAACGCGCGCTGGATCGTCGACGGCGTTCCGCAGGACGAGAGCCTGTTCGGGATGATCCGCAGCACGCACGCGCGCAACCCGCAGGGGACGGTGCTCGCCTACTCGGACAACGCCGCGGTGATCGAGGGCCGGCAGGCGCGGCGCTGGTTCGCCGGCGCGGACGGCCGCTACGCCGAGCACCCGGAGCTCACCCACACGCTGATCAAGGTGGAGACGCACAACCACCCGACGGCGATCGCGCCCTTTCCCGGGGCCGCGACCGGGGCGGGCGGAGAGCTGCGCGACGAAGGCGCCACCGGGCGCGGCGCCCGCCCGAAGGCGGGACTCGTCGGCTTCTCGGTGTCCAACCTGCGCGTGCCCGGCTACGAGCAGCCCTGGGAGCGCGACTTCGGCCGGCCGGAGCGGATCGTCTCCGCGCTCGCGATCATGCTCGAGGGGCCGATCGGCGCGGCCGCGTTCAACAACGAGTTCGGGCGCCCCAACCTCGCCGGCTACTTCCGCACTTTCGAGATGGAGGCGGGGGGCGTGGCGCGCGGCTACCACAAGCCGATCATGATCGCGGGCGGGCTGGGCAACCTCCGCGCGCTGCACGCGCTCAAGGCGGAGGTGCCGCCGGGCGCGGCGCTCGTCCAGCTCGGCGGGCCGGGGATGCGGATCGGCATGGGTGGGGGCGCGGCCTCCTCGCTCGAGGCGGGCGCGAACGTCGCCGACCTCGACTTCGACTCGGTGCAGCGCGGCAACCCCGAGATCCAGCGCCGCGCGCAGGAGGTGATCGACCGCTGCACCGCGCTCGGGCCGGACAACCCGATCCTCTCGATCCACGACGTCGGGGCCGGCGGACTCGCGAACGCGCTGCCCGAGCTCGTGCACGCGGCGGGGCGCGGGGCGCGCATCGACCTGCGCGCGGCCCCGAGCGAGGATCCCGGCATGACGCCGCGCGAAGTCTGGTGCAACGAGGCGCAGGAGCGCTACGTCCTGGCGGTTGCGCCGGAGCGCCTCGATGCCTTGCGCGCGATCTGCGCGCGCGAGCGCTGCCCGTGCGCGGTGGTGGGCACCGCCACGGCCGAAGGGCATCTCACCGTCGCCGACCCGCACTTCGGCAACGCGCCGGTGGACATCGACCTCGGCGTCATCCTCGGCCAGCCGCCGCGGATGGTGCGGGAGGCCGCGCGCGTGCGCCGGCCGCTCGCCCCCCTCGCGCTCGGCGCGATCGAGCTGGAGGACGCGTGCTATCGCGTGCTGCGCGCACCGGCGGTCGCCGACAAGACTTTCCTCGTCGCGATCGGCGACCGCACCGTCGGCGGCCTGAGCGCGCGCGACCAGATGGTCGGGCCGTGGCAGGTGCCGGTCGCCGACTGTGCGGTGACGCTGCTGGATTTCGCCGGTTACGCGGGCGAGGCGTTCGCGCTCGGCGAGCGCGCGCCGCTCGCGGTGATCGACGCGCCCGCCTCCGGGCGGATGGCGGTCGGCGAGGCCCTCACCAACCTCGCCGCGGCGTGCGTGCCCGACCTCGCGCGCGTCAAGCTCTCCGCCAACTGGATGGCGGCGGCGGGCTTCCCCGGCGAGGACGCCGCCCTGTTCGACACGGTGCGGGCGGTGGCGCTCGAGCTCGCGCCGGCGCTCGGAGTCGCGATCCCGGTCGGCAAGGATTCGCTGTCGATGCGCACGACGTGGCGCGCGGGCGACGAGGCGCGCGAGGTCGTCGCGCCGCTCTCGCTGATCGTGTCGGCGTTCGCGCCGTGCGAGGACGCGCGCCGCACCCTCACGCCGCAGCTGCACACCGATTGCGGGCCGTCCGAGCTGGTGCTGATCGATCTGGGGCGCGGGCAGAACCGGCTCGGCGGGTCGATCCTCGCCCAGGTGCACGGGCAGATCGGCGACCGGGCGCCCGACCTCGACGACCCGGCCGCGCTGAAGGCCTTCTTCGGCGCGATCCAGGCACTCGCGCGCGACGGACTCGTCCTCGCCTACCACGACCGGTCCGACGGGGGGCTCTTCGCGGCCGCGTGCGAGATGGCGTTCGCCGGCCGCTGCGGCGTGACGCTGAACCTGGACCTCCTCTGTTACGACCCGCTCGCCCACGACGTCGACGGCAACGAGCGGCGTCCCGAGCTGATGCGGGGGCGGGACCTCGAGCGCGCGCTCGCCGCGCTCTTCGCCGAGGAGCTCGGCGCGCTCGTGCAGGTGCGCACGGCCGATCGCGACGAGGTGATGCGGCGGCTCGCCGCGGCGGGGCTGCTCGCGCAGGTGGTCGGAACGCCGAACGACCGCGACGAGATCCGCCTGGTGCGCAACGCGCGCGCCGTGCTCGCGGCGCGGCGCGTGGACCTGCAGCGCGCCTGGTCGGAGCTCTCGTACCGGATGCAGGCGCTGCGCGACGACCCCGACTGCGCGCGCGAGGCGTTCGACCTGGTGCTCGCGGAGCGCGACCCGGGGTTGACGATCGAGCTCGCGTTCGACCCCGCCGCGGACGTCGCCGCCCCGTTCGTCGCGCGCGGCGCGCGGCCGCGCGTGGCGATCCTGCGCGAGCAGGGGGTGAACGGCCACGTCGAGCTCGCCGCGGCGTTCGCGCGCGCCGGGTTCGAGGCGCTCGACGTGCACACGAGCGACATCCTCGCGGGCCGCGTCACGCTCGCCGGTGTCAAGGGTGTGGCCGCGCCCGGCGGCTTCTCCTACGGCGATGTGCTGGGCGCGGGGGAGGGCTGGGCGAAATCGGTGCTCTTCAACGAGCGGGCGCGCGACGAGTTCGCCGGCTTTTTCGCGCGCGCCGACAGCTTCGCGCTCGGCGTCTGCAACGGCTGCCAGATGATGGCCGCGCTCGCGTCGCTCATCCCCGGGGCGGCGGACTGGCCGCGCTTCGTGCGCAACCGCTCGGAGCAGTTCGAGGCGCGCTACGTGGCAGTGGCGATCGCGCCGAGCCCGTCCATCTTCTTCGCCGGGATGGCGGGGAGCCGTCTCCCGGTGGCGGTGGCGCACGGGGAGGGGCGGGCGGTGTTCGCGTCGGAGGCGGCGCGCGCGCGCGTGCTCGTCGCCGCGCGCTTCGTGGACCACCGCGGGGCGCCGACCGAGCGCTACCCCCTGAACCCGAACGGCTCGCCGGAGGGCATCACCGCGGTGACGACCGCGGACGGGCGCTTCACGATCCTCATGCCGCACCCCGAGCGCGTCTTCCGCACCGTGCAGTGCTCGTGGCACCCGGAGGGCTGGGGCGAGGACGGGCCGTGGCTGCGGATGTTCCGGAACGCGCGCGCATGGGTGGGGTGAAGCTCGACGCGCCGTTCTACACCGAGGCCGAGCTCGACGCGCTGTACGAGACCGACCCGGTCGCCGCGCTGCGCCTTTCGCGCGCGCAGGCGCAGCTCAAGCGGGAGCTCGAAGCCACGCACGCGGGCGGCGAGGGGCCGCCGCCGACCGAGGCGGCGGCGCGCGCGGTGGTGGACGAGGCGCGCCGGATCCTGCAGCGGGACGGCGGCGATCTCGAGTTCGTGTCGCTCGCGGCGGGCGTGCTGCGGGTGCGGATGACCGGTGCCTGCGCCGGATGCCCGCGCGGGCCGCTCGACCTCAAGCAGGTCGTGGAGCGGCTGGTGCGCGCGCGGCTGCCCGCGATCCGGAAGGTCGAGAGCGGGTTCTAGCGCCGCCCCGGCGGCGCGCGACTACTCCACCTTCGCCTTCGCGCGCAGGTCCTGGATCTGCTTCGCGAACTGCTGCTGCTGGAGCGCCTGCGCGATCTGCGGCTTGGCCTCTTCCAGGGTCGGGAACTTGGCGTCGCGCACGTCCTCGAGCAGGATGACGTGCCACCCGAACTGGGTCTGCACCGGGACCTCGGTGTACTTGCCCTTCTGGAGTTTCGTCAGCGCGTCGGCGAACGGCTTGACGTATCCCCCCGGCGCGTTCCAGTCGAGCTCGCCGCCGCGGTCCTTCGACCCGGGGTCCTTCGACTGCTTGGCGAGCTCCTCGAACTTGCGCCCCTTCCTGAGGTCGGCGACGACCTGCTTCGCCTCGTCCTCCTTCTCGACCAGGATGTGGCGCGCCTTGTACTCCTTGTCGCCGCGCTGGGCCTTGACGCGCTCGTACTCGGCCTTGACCTGCGCGTCGCTGACCGGGGTGTTCTTGATGAAGTCCGCGATGTAGGCGCTCCAGAGCACCTCCTGGCGGGAGAGCTCCGTCTGGGCCACGACGTCGGGCCGCTTCGCGAGCCCCTTCTTCGTCGCCTCCTGCGCGACGATTTCGCGCACGATGAGCTGCTCCTTGATCTCGTTGCGCAGCCCCTCGCTGTCGGGAACGCCGCGCTGCGCCTGCGCGCGCACGACGATGTCGACGCGCGACTTCGGGATCGCGACGCCGTTGACGGTCGCGACGCGGGCCGCGGCGCCGCTCTTGTCGGCCTTGTCCTGGGCCGCTGCGGGCTGGGCGAAGACGCCCAGCGCGACGAGCGCGGCGCAGGCGAGTCGGGGGAACGCGGAACTCATGCGGATTCCTTTCTGGAGGGAGGAGGGGTGACGGCTGCGGCCTCGTCGGGCGCGAGCGCGTCGATCGCGAGGGCGTGGATCTCGCGCCGCATCAGCGGGCCGAGCGCCGCGTAGACGAGCCGGTGCCGCGCGAGGGTGGATTCGTTGCGGAAGCGGGGCGAGACGATGGTCAGGCGGAAGTGCCCGCCGCCCCCGCGCGCGCCCGCGTGCCCCGCGTGCAGCGCGCTCTCGTCGACGAGCTCGACGCGTACCGGGTCGAGCGCGGCGAGCCGCGCCCGGATCGTGTCCGCCAGCACGCTCAGGGTTTCTCCTCGACGTACTTCGCGAGGAACATGCTCTGGGCGAGCACGAACAGCAGCATCAGGCCGATGCCGCCGAAGAGCTTGAAGTTGACCCAGGCGTCGGTGGAGAAGCGGTAGGCGACGAACAGGTTCGCCGCGCCCATGAACGCGAAGAAGCCCGTCCAGCTGCGGTTGAGCGTGCGCCAGGCGCGATCGGGGAGCTGCAGTTGCTCGCCGAGGAGGGTGCGGATCAGGTTGCGCCGCAGGAAGAGCTCCCCGCCCGCGAGCACCGCGGCGAAGAGCCAGTAGAGGATCGTCGGCTTCCACTTGATGAAGGTCTCGTCGTGCAGGGCGAGCGTCGCGCCCCCGAACACGACGATGATCGCGAGGCTCGCCCAGAGCATGGTGTCGACCTTGCGGCCGCGCAGCTTGAGCCAGGCCACCTGCGCGATCGTCGCCGCGATGGCGACGCCGGTCGCGACGTAGATGTCGGCGAGCTTGAAGGCGGCGAAGAAGAGGATGACCGGGAAGAGGTCGAAGAGGAACTTCATGCGGGCGGCATTATCCCACGGACGCCAGCCCCCGGGCGCCGCGCCGCGCGCCGGCCGTCCGCCCCCGCCCGCCGTCCGGCGGCGAGCGCGCTCAGCCCTTGTCGAACTCGAGCGAGGCGGAGTTGATGCAGTAGCGCAGCCCGGTCGGCTGCGGCCCGTCCTCGAACACGTGGCCGAGGTGGGCGTCGCAGCGCGCGCAGTGCACCTCGGTCCGGCGCATGAAGAAGCTCGCGTCCTCCTGCGTCTCGACCGCCTCCGGGGCGGCGGGCTGCCAGTACGACGGCCAGCCGGTGCCCGAGTCGAACTTGTGCGCCGAGCTGAAGAGCGGCGCGCCGCAGCCCACGCAGCGGTACATGCCCTGCTCGTGGTGGTCCCAGTAGCGCCCGCTGAAGGCGCGCTCGGTGCCGTGCTTGCGCGCGACGCGATACTGCTCGTCGGTCAGCTGCCTGCGCCACTCCGCGTCGGTCTTCACGATCTTGGCGGCGGTCTTGTCGTCCATGGTCGTCTCCTGGTCGCAGGCGTTGGTCGCGCGCAAGGCGCTTTCCTTGCGCGGCCCGCGCACCTCGTACGCATACAATAGCCGAACGGATGCACGGAGGAAACGGCGATGGCGATGCTGAAGATGGTCGAGTACGCGGAGGCGGCGCCGGAGGCGCGCGCGGTCTTCGACGACATCATGGCGGTGCGCAAGACCGACTGGGTCAACAACTTCTGGAAGGCGCTCGCGGCCCACCCGCCCACGATGCGGCGCCTGTGGGAGAACGTGAAGCAGGTGATGGCGCCGGGCGCGCTCGACCCGCTCGTGAAGGAAATGCTCTACGTGGCGGTGAGCGTCACCAACGGCTGCGAGTACTGCATCCACTCGCACGTCGCGGCCGCGCGCGCCAAGGGCATGACCGACGCGCAGTACGCCGAGCTGCTCGCGGTGGTGGGGCTCGCGAACGAGACCAACCGGCTCGCCGAGGGTTATCGCATGCCGGTCGACCCGCAGTTCGTGCCGCGGCACGGGTAGGGCGGGGAAGCCGGCCTCGACGCGCCGCTACCCGGCCGGCGCGCGGCGCATCATCCCCCCGGTGCGCGCGTCCCGGCCGGGCGGTCCCAGAAGCCGGGCTGCGCCGCGCCGTGATAGCCGGACACGAACGCCTGCGGCGCGCCGGTGGCCGGGTCGTACACGTGACGGCTCACCGCGCCGATGTCGGCGCCGTACACGTGGATGCTGATCGACGGCCGGTCGGGCAGGGCGTTGGAGACGACGTGGATGTCGCCCACGCGCGGCGAGACGAAGTCGACCTCGCCGGGGCGCACCGGGTGGCTGCCGCGCGGGGTCATCGGCCGGCCGGGCGTGGGCACGTCGTACTCTTCGCAGCGCTCCTCGCCGCGCATCACGCCCACCATGCCCCACACGGTGTGGTCGTGGATCGGCGTGCGCTGGCCCGGTCCCCAGACGAAGCTCACCACGGAGAAGCGCGCGCGCGGATCGCGGTAGAGCAGGTACTGGCGATAGGAGTCGGCGCCGGGGCGCGCGAACGCCTCGGGCAGCCAGTCGTCGTGGCGCACCAGGTCCGCGAGCAGCTTGCCGCCCGCGTCGAAGATCCTGCGCTCGTCGGCGCCGTCCGCGTCGACGAGCGCCGAGAACGCAGCGATGAAGGCGCCGAAGCGCTGCGGATTGCTCATGCGGTCCTCCTGATGCCGAGCTCGGCCAGCACCTCGGCCGTGTGCTCGCCGAGCGCCGGCGGCCGGCGGCGAACGGGGCGGGCGCGCCCGAGCGGCGAGCCGAACGTGCGCGTGCGCGCGCCGTTCGCGAGCTCGAGCGGCTGCACCCAGCCGTAGTGGGCGACCTGCGGGTCGGCGAGCGCGGCGGAATACGTGTTGATCGGCGCGCACGGCACGCCCTGGCGGCGCATGACCGCGAGCCACTCCTCCGCGCCGGCGCGCGCGAACTCGCGCTCGAGCAGCGCCTTCAGCTCGGCCTGGTTGCGCGCCCGCAGCGCGGTGGTCGCGAAGCGCGGGTCGTCGGCGAGCTCGGGGCGACCGATGCCCGCGCACGCGCGGCGATAGAGATCGTCGTTGCCCGCCGCCAGCACGAAGTATCCGTCCTGCGCCCGGAACGCCTGGTACGGCGCGTTGCGCGGATGCGCGGAGCCGAGCTTGACCGGGTCGCGGCCGTTGCCGAAGTACTCCGAGGTCTGGAGCGCCGCGATCGCGAGCGTCGTCCCGAGCATCGGGACGTCGATGTGGGCGCCTGCGCCGGTCGCCGCGACGCGCCGGAGCGCGGCGGCGATCGCGTAAGCCGCGTACAGCCCGGCGGCGAAGTCGGTGAGCGGGACGCCCGACTTCACCGGCGCGCCGCCCGGCTCGCCGGTGACGCTCATGACCCCGCCGATCGCCTGCAGCGTGACGTCGAAGCCGCCCTCCTGCGCCCGCGGGCCCTCCTGCCCGAACGCGGAGATCGAGCAGTAGACGAGCGCGGGATTGTCCCGGACGAGGGACTCGTGCCCGAGCCCGAGCCGCTGCATCACGCCGGGGCGGAAGTTCTCGATCACGACGTCGGCGGCGAGGCACAGCGCGCGGGCGGCGGCGAGGTCGACCGGGTCCTTGAGGTTCAGCACGACCGAGCGCTTGTTGCGGTTCACCGACGCGAAATTCTCCGAGTCACCCGGCGCCGCCGCATCGGACGCGGGGCGCGTGACCGGCGGCCAGTTGCGCATGCCGTCGCCCTCGGGCGACTCGACCTTGATCACGTCCGCGCCCTCATCGGCGAGCAGCATTCCGCAGAACGGGCCGGCGGCGATCTGGCAGAACTCGATGACGCGGATGCCCGCGAGCGGCTCCATCCCTGCATGTTAAAGCGCGCGGCGCAAAACCGGAAACGCCGGCGCGGCTACGATGCGCACCTCACGGCGGCGGACGCGGGCGATGGACGGGCTGAGTTACTGGGTGGGGATGGCGGCGGTGGCGGTGACCGCCACGACCGGCGTGCTGGAGGCGGGGAGGAGGCCGATCGATCTCTTCGGCATGGTGCTGGTGGCGCTCACCGCGGCGCTCGGCGGCGGCACGGTCCGCGACCTGCTGCTCGACCGGCTGGTCTTCTGGATCGCCGACCAGGCCTACCTCTTCGCCGCCCTGTTCGCCGGGGTCGCGACGTTCGCGGTCGCGCGCGTCGTGCGGCTGCCGGCCGATCTGTTCCTGATTCCCGACGCGATCGGGCTCGGGCTGTTCACCGTGATCGGCACCGGCATCGCGCTCGACGCGGGGGTCGCGTGGTTTCCCGCGACGCTCCTCGGCGTCGTGACCGGGGTGCTCGGCGGCGTGCTGCGGGACATGCTGTGCAACGAGGTGCCGCTCGTGTTCGAGGGCGAGCTCTACGGCACCGCCGCGTGGGCCGGGGCGCTGGCGTTCGTGGGCATGCTGGCGGCGGGCGTCGCGGCGGCGCCCGCGGGCCTCCTGGCGATGGCCGCCATCATCGCGATCCGTCTCGCGGCGCTGCGCTGGCGCATCACGCTGCCGCGGTTCGTCGCGCGGCGCTAGCGCGCCCCGAGCGTGCGCCCGGCGAAATCCTCCAGCAGCGCGTTGAACCGCGCCGGCTCGTCGACGAAGAGCGCGTGGCCGGCGCGGTCGAAGACGACGGTTTCGGTGCCCGGCCGGTTGCGCGCGAGGTGCGCGGCCTGCTCGGCGAATTGCGTCGTCACCGCGTAGAGCAAGGGCGCCTTGACCCCGTGCGCGGCGGCGCGCCAGTGCGCGCGCGGCACCGGGTAGGAGAGGAGGGCGAGGCTGTCCTCGAGGCGCATCCGCAGCGCGCCGGCGACGAGCGCGGACACCTCCGACTCGGGCCGGGGCGTCTTGAAGATCGCCCGCATGAACTCGTTCAAGGCGCGCCGCCGGTTGCCGCGCAGCGACTCCTTGAAGACGCCGGCGGGCGGGGCCGGAGGCTCGCCGACGGAGCTGTCGACGATCACCAGCCCGGCGATCCCGCTCTCGCCGTGCGCGCGCACCATCTCGAGCGACTCCAGCGCGCCGAGCGACCAGCCGACCAGCACCGCGCGCGGGTACGCGGCGAGGAACTCGTGCACGTCGGCGGCGCGCCGCTCGAGCGTGTAGCCGGACTGCGGGACTTCCGAGCGCCCCTGGCCGCGCGGATCGAGCGCGGCCACGCGATAGCGCGCGCCGAGGGCTTCGAGCTGGTAGCGCCAGATCTCCGCCGGCATCGACCAGCCGGGCACGAACGCGATCGCCGGCGCGCGCGGCGGGCCGCCCTCCAGGACGTGCAGCCGCACGCCGTCGCTGGTGGTGAAGTGGCGGCTGTTCGGCGTGGGCACTGCGGCGGACGCGGCGGCGGGCACGGCCGCTAGGATAGCCGCCAGCGCCGCCGCGAGACGGCGCTGCCGGCTCACGAGCGCTTCGCGGCGCCGCGCGCGAGGATCAGGCCGGAGCGGCCGTCCTGCCAGTGATAGCCGAACGGAAAGGGCAAGTCGGCGACCTTGCCGCTGGTGCGATACGCGGCGGCGAGGTCGTGCTGGTAGCCGTAGTTGAAGTCGCGGATCGGGCGCGCGTAGCGGCCGTAGAGGCGCACCTCGAACCCGCGCGCGCGCAGGTAGCGGTAGGGAATGCCGGTGTCGTCCTGGACGAGGAGCTCGGTCGCGTCGAGCAGCACCGCGCGCGTGCCGGCGAACTCGTTGCCGTGCAGCAGGTAGGAGGCCGACTTCAGGAACGTGATGCTCGGCCCGAACTGCGCGAGGAAGGGCAGGAACTCCGGGTTGGCCTTCAGCGCCCGGTCGGTGGCGTCGAGCGACAGGTAGTAGAGCGTCTGCGGCTTGCCGACCTGCGGGTGCCAGAACGTGATCTTCATCCCCTGCGCGCGCCGTCCGGCGCGGCGTGCCTCGTCCGAGCCGGGCCCGAGGTCGAACGGCTCGACCGCGGTGACGCGCACGTCGAGCAGCCCCATCGACGCGAGCACGAGCGGCGCGACGCCCTTGAGGCGCGGCGTGTGCAGCTGCTTCGCCATGCGGCTGGTGATGAAATAGTTGCGCGCCAGGAAGTCGGTGAGCGCGACGCGCATGTCCTTCAGGTACAGGCCGGCCTCGTCGGCGCCCATGGTCTCGAACGGCGGCGGGGACCCGGGCGCCTCGAGCCCGAACATCACGTAGGTGTCGCAGCGCGGGAACAGCAGGTACGCGTTCATGAAGTCCGGGCCGCTGAACGGGTAGAGCAGCGCGCGGCAGGCCGCCGCGTCGCTGCCGAGGGTCTGGTTGCGCCAGGTCTCGATCACGCTCAGCCGGCCGCGCTGCAGCCGTTCCCACTTCGGGGCCAAGGTCGCGCGGTGCGCCTGCCACGCGTCGAGCGCGGCGATGCGCGCATGCGCCGGGTAGTCGGACTCGATGCCCGCGAGCAGCCGCGCGGTGGACGTGATGCGCGCATCGACCGGGGCGGAGGGCTCGGCGGTCGCGGCGGGCGCGCCCGCGAGCAGGCACGCGGCGAGGAGCGCGGCGAGCGCGCGGCGGAGCAGGTGCGGCGGGATGGGGGGCATGGGGCGCTCGTTTTCGCACGGCCCTCGCGGAGCGGCTTTGACGTGCGTTACGAGGAGAACGCATCCCAGCCGCCGGCGTTGACGGGCGCGCCGGGCGGTGCCAACTATTGCGCGCCGGGACGGCCGGGCGCGGCGTGCGCCTCCCGGCACCTGAGCGCGTTCCGGCACCTGGAACGAGCCCCGCTCCTGGCCGAGCGAGGATGCGCCGGCCGGCAGGACGCGATCGGACTCCGGACGCTGAAATATACTGTTCACGAGATGCGCGCGGATCCTGCTCCTGCGCCCGGAGGGGCGGCGCGAACGGACGGCCGCCGGCTGACGCCGGCGGGAGAGGAGGACGCATGACGGCGGCACTCAGCAGGGCAGACCACGCGGTGAGCCCCCCGGCCATCGAGATTCCGCGCTGCTACAACGCCGCGCACGACCTGATCGAGCGCAACCTCGCCGCGGGTCGCGGCGCGAAGGTCGCGTACATCGACGATGCGGGTCGCTACACCTTCGCCGACCTCGCCGAGCGCGTGAACCGCGCGGCGAATGCGCTGACCGCGCTCGGCCTCGGCCTCGAGGACCGCGTCCTGCTCTGCCACCTCGACGCGATCGACTGGCCCGCGACGTTCCTCGGCGCGATCAAGGCCGGCATCGTCCCGGTGGCGGTCAACACGCTGCTCACCGCGGCCGACTACGAGTTCATGCTGAACGACAGCCGCGCGAAGGCGCTGGTCGTGTCGGAGGCGCTGTGGCCGCAGTTCGCGCCCATCCTCGAGCGCTGCCCGCACCTGCGTCACGTGATCGTGTCCGGCGCGAACGCGCAGGGCCGTCTGCGGCTGCAGGACCTCGTCGCGCGCGCGGGGCGCTCGTACACCGCCGCGGCCACGAGCTGCGACGACCCGTGCTTCTGGCTCTACTCGTCCGGCTCGACCGGCACTCCCAAGGGGACGGTGCACGTCCACTCGAGCATGATCTACACGGCCGAGCTCTATGCCCGGCCGGTGCTCGGCCTGCGCGCGGACGACCTCGTGTTCTCCGCCGCCAAGCTCTTCTTCGCCTACGGGCTCGGCAACGCGCTCAGCTTCCCGCTCGCGGTCGGCGCGACGACCGTCCTGATGGCGGAGCGGCCGACGCCGGCGTCGGTGTTCGCGCGCCTGAAGCGGGAGCGGCCCACGGTGTTCTACGGCGTGCCCACGCTGTACGGGGCGCTCCTCGCCGCCCCCGACCTGCCGCAGCGCGGTGACCTCGCGCTGCGCGTGTGCACCTCCGCCGGTGAAGCGCTGCCCGCGGACATCGGGCGGCGCTGGACGGAGCGGTTCGGCGTCGAGATCCTCGACGGCATCGGCTCGACCGAGATGCTGCACATCTTCCTGTCCAACCGGCCGGGCGAGGTGCGCTACGGCACGAGCGGAAAGGCGGTGCCCGGCTACCGCCTGCGGATCGTCAACGAAGCGGGCGCGGAGGCCGGCGTGGACGAGATCGGCGACCTGCTCGTGTCGGGCCCGAGCGCGGCGACCGGCTACTGGAACAACCGCGAGCGCAGCCGCGCCACCTTCCTCGGCGAATGGACCCGCACCGGGGACAAGTACGTCCTCGATCGGGACGGCTACTACACCTACGGCGGGCGCTCGGACGACATGCTCAAGGTGGGCGGAATCTACGTCTCGCCCTTCGAGGTGGAGGCGGCGTTGCTCACGCACCCCGAGGTGCTGGAGGTCGCGGTGATCGGCGTCCCCGACGAGCAGCAGCTCATCAAGCCCAAGGCGTACGTGGTGACGAAGCAGGGCGTTGCCGGCACCTCCGCGCTGGGCGAAGCCCTCAAGCTCCACGTCAAGGAGCGCCTCGCGCCCTACAAGTATCCGCGCTGGGTGGAGTTCGTCCCCGAGCTGCCCAAGACCGCGACCGGAAAGATCCAGCGCTTCAAGCTGCGGGCGCTTGCCGGGAGCCGCTGAAGGGAGGGCGGAACTTTCGGTCGAAAAGGTTGACTAATTTGCTCAGGTTTGGCTATACTTGACCAAAAGCATCGGCTATTGGCTGGTGCACAACCTCATCGACCAGGACTGGAGGCCGTCCATGCGACTCACGACTAAAGGCCGTTTTGCCGTTACGGCGATTCTCGACCTCGCCCTCTCGCAGAAGGGCGGGCCGGTCTCGCTCGCGGGCATCAGCGAGCGGCAGGGCATCTCGCTTTCCTACCTCGAACAGTTGTTCGGCAAGCTGCGCCGCAACGCGCTCGTGAGCAGCGTGCGGGGGCCGGGCGGCGGCTACCTGCTCGCCAAGAACCTCGAGGAGGTCTCGGTGGCCGACATCATCCGGGCGGTGGACGAGCCGATCGACGCGACCTCCTGCGGCGGCAAGGAGAACTGCCACGACGACCAGAAGTGCATCACCCACGACCTGTGGACGGGCCTGAACGAGCAGATCTTCGACTACCTGAGCTCGGTGAAGCTCGCCACGCTCGTCGCCCGGCAGAAGGAGCGCCGCGCCGGCAACGGCGACCCGGTCCAGTTCTTCGACATGCGCGAGCGGCGCGAGTCGGACACGATCCCGGCCTGAGGCGGGCGACGCGAGGAGCGCGAAAGTGACCATTTCCCTCACCGCTGCGGCGGCGCGGCAGATCAAGGCCAACGTGGCCAAGCTCGGCGGCATCGGCCTGCGCCTCGACGTCCGGAAGGTCGGCTGCTCCGGGCTCGCGTACGCCTTCGACATGGCGCAGGAGGTCGGCCCGGGCGAGCACCTCTTCGAGGACCAAGACGCGAAGCTCGTGGTGACCGACGCGGCGCTGCGGGTGATCGACGGCTCGGAGCTCGACTACATCCGCGAGGGCTTCAAGCAGATGTTCACCGTGCGCAACCCCAACGTGAAGTCCACCTGCGGCTGCGGCGAGAGTTTCAGCGTATAGATCCGGAGCGGAAGTTTCCTGAACGAGGGGGCGGGCGCGGGGGATGACCCCCCTCGCGCCGCGAAGAACACAGCGATGAGCGTCGTCCTGCAGAACCTGATTGACCAGCCGTACAAGCACGGCTTCGT
>JAGVSZ010000503.1 GCA_019137045.1 Betaproteobacteria bacterium | reverse complement strand
GAGGCCGTGCGCTTCGAGCGCGTGAGCACCGTCGCCGAGCTCGACGCGCGCCTGAAGTCGGTCGAGCAGCCGGTGATGCTCGATTTCTACGCCGACTGGTGCGTGACCTGCAAGGAGATGGAGCGCTTCACCTTCAGCGACCCCAAGGTGCGCGCCGAGATGGCGCAGATGGTGCTGCTGCAGGTCGACGTCACGAAGAACACGCCCGAGGACCAGCGCCTGCTCAAGCGCTTCCGCCTCTTCGGTCCCCCGGGGATCGTCTTCTTCGACCGGGGCGGCCGGGAGATCCCGGGCCTGCGGGTGATCGGCTTCCAGCGGGCCGACAAGTTCCTGCAGTCGCTCGCGCTCGCCCGCGGCTCCTGAGCCCCGGGCGCCGCGCGCGGCGGCGCGGCGCTTCCTTGACGGTCGCCGGGGCATCTGCAAGACTGCCCGCCCGAACTAGAAGAACACGTCAACGCGTTTCCTGGAGGAGGCTTCCATGCTGGGCACCATCGCGCGCCGCCTGTCCGTGGCCGGCGCTCTCGCCGCGGCCGCGTTCGCCGCGCCCGCCATCGCGCAGAAGGAACTCAAGGTCGGCGTGATCTACGACCTGACCGGCCCGTTCGCGGCCGGCGGCTCGGAGGCCGCGTATCTCGGCAACAAGATCGCGATCGACATGATCAACGAGAAGGGCGGGGTCGAGGGCTACCGCATCCGCCCGGTCTACGCCGATGCGCAGTCGAAGGCCGAGGTCGCGATCTCCGAGTCCGAGCGGCTGCTCAACCAGGAGAAGGTGGACATGCTGATGGGCGTGTTCTCGAGCGCGCACTGCGTGCCGATGGCGCAGAAGGCGGACGCGGCGAAGAAGTTCTTCTGGATGAACGTGTGCGTCGCCTCGGCGGTGCTCAAGGACAAGAAGCTCCAGTACGCGTTCCGGCCGCAAGTGCACTCGGACCAGTTCGGCGAGGCCTCGTGCTCGTTCCTGAACGAGAACAGCGAGAAGAAGATGGGCATCAAGCCCGCCGCGCTGAAGGTGGCGATCATCTACGAGGACGGGCCGTACGGCACCGGCGTGGCCGCCGGCAACGATTCGGCGTGCAGGAAGCTCGGGATGCAGGTGGTCCTGAAGGAGGGCTACTCGGCGACCGCGCCCGACCTTTCCAGCCTGGTCACGAAGCTGCGGCGCGCGCGGCCGGACGTGATCCTGCACACCGGCTACAACCCCGACATCACGCTCTTCCTGCGCCAGTCGAAGGAGCAGGGCCTGAAGTTCAAGGCGCTCATCGGGCACGGCGCGGGCTACGGCCAGATCGCGAAACTGCGCGAGACCTTCGGTGACGACACCAACTACTTCTTCAACGTCGACCCGGTCGCGGCGCAGCTGCTCGATCCGAAGACGCTCAAGCCGGGGCTCGGCGACCTGACCAACGAGATGGTGAAGCGCTACCAGGCGGTGAAGGGCCCGGCGGAGGTCCCGCCCCACACCAGCATGGGCTTCAACCAGGCGTGGATCTTCTTCACCGACGTGCTCCCGCGCGCGATCAAGAAGCACGGCGGGATCGACTCCGAGGCGCTGCGCAAGGCCTCGCTCGAGACCGACATCCCGCTCGGGGGAACGATCCAGGGCTACGGCGTGAAGTTCTATCCGCCCGGCGCGCAGATGGCGGGGCAGAACGAACGCTCGTCGCCGGTCGTCATGCAGTACGTGAACGGCCGCACGTACATCGCCTGGCCGACCCCGATCCGGACCACCGATCCGGTGCTGCCCTTCCCGAAGGGCCATCCGTTCGCGCAATAGGGCGCGACGGGCCCGGCGCGGCCCGTTCGCCCTGAGCCTTGCGCAGGGCGTGCGGGCCCCCTCGTGCCGGCGGGGCCGGGGTCACCGATGCTGCAGGTCGCTCAGCTCACGAAGCGCTTCGGCGGCTTCACCGCCGTCGCGACCGTCGATTTCGCGCTCGAGCAGGGCGAGATCCTCGGCCTGATCGGGCCGAACGGATCGGGCAAGAGCACGACGTTCAACCTGATCGCCGGTCTCTACGCGCCGACCGCCGGATCGATCCGGTTCCGCGGCGAGGAGATCGGCGGGCTCGCCCCGGCGCAGGTCTGCCACCGGGGCATCGGCCGGACGTTCCAGATCCCGCGCCCGTTCCGCCGGCTCACCGTCCTCGAGAACGTCGCGGTCGCCGCCTACTACGGTCAGGCGGGGCGGGTCTCGCGCGAGCGCGCCTGGGCGCAGGCGGAGGAGGCGCTCGACCTCGTGCAGCTCGCCTACGCGCACGATGCGCGCGTCGACGGGCTGGGCGCGGCGGGGCTGAAGAAGCTCGAGCTGGCGCGCGCGCTCGCCACGCAGCCGAAGCTCCTGCTCGCCGACGAGAGCCTCGGCGGGCTGGACGAGCACGAGATGGACCAGGCGGCCGACATGCTCGCCCGCATCCGCAAGGAGCGCGGCGTCACCATCATCTGGGTCGAGCACATCATGGGGGTGCTGATGCGCGTGGTGGACCGGTGCATCGTGCTCGACCACGGCGAGAAGATCGCCGAGGGCCTGCCGCGCGAGGTCGCCGCCGACCCGAAGGTGATCGAGGTGTACCTCGGCACCGACGCCGCCGCGGTCCAGGCGCAGGTCGCGGCGCGGAGCTAGCCCGGGTGCTCGAGCTGCGCGGCGTCTCGGCGGGCTACGGCACCTTCCAGGCGCTGTTCGGCGTCTCGCTGAAAGTCGACGCCGGCGAGGCGGTGGCGGTGATCGGACCGAACGGCGCGGGCAAGACGACCCTGCTGCGCGTCATCTCCAAGCTCATCGACCCGACCGCCGGCGACGTACTGATGGAGGGTCGCCGCGTGAACGAGGTCGAGCCGCACCGCGTGATCGAGCTCGGGATCGCGCACGTGCCGGAGAACCGCCGTCTCTTCCCGCGCCTCACGGTCGAGGAGAACCTGCGCATGGGGGCTTACGTTGCCTCCGCGCGGGCGCACTTCGGCGCGCGGCTCGCGCACGTGTTCGAGCTCTTCCCGCGCCTCGCGGAGCGGCGCGGCCAGCTCGCCGGCACGCTCTCCGGCGGCGAGCAGCAGATGTGCGCGATCGCGCGCGGACTGATGTCGCAGCCGCGGCTGCTCCTGCTCGACGAGCCGTCGGCGGGGCTCGCGCCGGTGATCGTGCAGCGCATCTTCGAGCTCGTTCACCGCCTGCGCGACGAAGGCTACACCGTGCTGATCGTCGAGCAGAACGTGCAGCAGGTGCTGAAGGTGGTCGACCGCGCCTACCTGCTCGAGGTCGGGCGCATCAAGGCGAGCGGGCGCGCGGCCGAGCTCGCGGCGAGCGACGACATCCGGCGCGCGTACGTGGGGCTATAGGAGGCCGCAAATGCAGGTGTTCGACGTCTTCCTGCTCGAAGCGATCCTGAACGGGCTGCTGTTCGGCGGCGTGCTCGCGCTGCTCGCGCTCGGGCTCAACCTCGTGTTCGGCGTGATCGACGTCGTCTGGATCTGCTATGCCGAGCTGATGATGATCGGGATGTACACGGTCTACTTCCTCTACACGGTGTACAAGCTCCCGCTCCTCGTCGCCTTTGCCGGCGGGATCCTGGTCGTCGCGGTGCTCGGGATGATCCTGCACGTGCTGGTCATCCGGCCGGTGCTCAACTCCGAGCCGATCAACCAGCTGCTGGTCACCGGCGGCGTGCTGTTCTTCCTGCAGGCGGCGGCGACGCTCGCCTTCGGCGTGCAGTTCCGCAACCTCGGCCTGTCCCTGCCGTCGCTGCAGCTCGGCGAGATCTACCTGCCCTACTCGCGCATATTCGCGGCGCTCACCGCCCTGGTGGCGATGACGCTGCTCTACCTCTTCCTGCGCAAGACCTACCTCGGCACCGCGATCCGCGCCATCAGCCAGGACCGCGCGATCATGCCGCTGATGGGGGTGAGCCCGGCGCGGATCTACCTCGTGACCTCGGCCATCGGCGGCGGGCTCGCCGGGCTCGGCGCCTGCCTGCTCGTGCTGCAGTACGACGTGCACCCGGCCATCGGCCTCTCGTTCGGACCGATCACGTTCCTGATCTGCGTCCTGGGCGGCCTCGGGAACATGGTCGGGGGGTTCGTGGCGGCGTTCATCTTCGCCCAGCTCATCTCGGTGGGCGGGTTCTTCTTCCACGTCGAGTGGGGCTACGTCATGGCGTTCGTGTTCTTCATCGTCATGATGTTCATCCGCGGCTGCTGGCGAAACGGTCATGACGAACACTCACTATCGCGACGCCGTGGCAGGCCGCGCGCGGGTGCGGTGCAGCGCGGCCGGTCGTTTGGGTCCGCAGGGGCTGCTGGCGAAGAAGAGCTGACCGTGCGCGCCAGGTCCTGGATCCCGCTCGCGGCGCTCGCCGCCATTCCCTGGCTGGGGCTCGGCCAGTACGCGCTGCACCTGGTCATCATGATCCTGGTGTGGAGCCTCGTGTATACCGGCTGGTCGCTGATGGGCCGCTTCGGGCTGGTGTCGTTCGGCCACGGCGCGTTCCTGGGCATCGGCGCGTACACGGTCACGATGCTCTGGAACCACTTCGGGATCACGCCCTGGGTGGGCATGGTCGCCGGCGTCGCGCTCGCCGTCGCGGTCGCGGTGCTCATCGGCTACCCGTGCTTCCGGTTCCGCATCACCGGCCACTACTTCGCCCTGGTCACCCTCGCCCTGTCCGAGGTCGCGCGCCTGGTCATCGTCGCGCTGCGCGACCAGACCGGCGGATCGCTCGGCGTGACGCCGCAGACGGCGCTCGCCGGGGGCGAGTCGTATTCCCTCTACGCGCTCCAGTTCGCGCAGAAGGAGGTCTGGTTCTACGTGATGCTCGGCTGCTGGCTCGTCGCGCTCTGGGTGTGGCGGCGCGTCGATCGCAGCATGGCGCGCTACGCGCTGGAGGCGATCAGCCAGGAGGAGGATGCGGCCGCATCGGTGGGCGTGAACGTGACGCGGACCAAGCTCATGATCACGGTGCTCTCGGCGGCGATGACGGCCTTCGGCGGCGTGCTGTACGGCCAGTACCAGCTCTACGTCAACCCCGACACGGTGTCCGGGATCGGCATCTCGCTGCAGATCGTGTTCGCCGTGATCGCGGGCGGCATGTTCGTGCAGCTCGGCCCGACGGTCGGCGCGGTGTTCACGCTGCTCCTCGCCGAGGGGCTGCGCGTCGGCATCGGCCACGACGTGCACGGGCTCGACACGTTCATCTACGGCGCGCTGCTGGTGCTGTTCATCATCTACATGCCGAACGTATCCCTCGGAATGCTGGGGGAAGGCTGGCGCAGGCGGGCGCCGGCCCCGCGGGGCGGGCCCGCCCGG
>JAGVSZ010000321.1 GCA_019137045.1 Betaproteobacteria bacterium | reverse complement strand
CGGGCGGCACGGAGGGCGTGATCGTCAACGTCGACAGGATGTCCACGGAGCTCAGCGTCGTACCGGTGACGGGACGATTCAGGTGCGTCACCGACACGTTCGCGACCGCCGGACCATTCGTATCGATCGACGTCGTGATTGGAGAATCGGTGATGTCGAGGCCGCTCGGACCCATGCTGATGGGCGTGCCCCACCGCAGGCTCTTGTCGTTCACGATCGTCACGCCGGCCGGCAGGACCGTAGCGGTGTCGAAGCGCGTATTGACGTTCACGCTCCAAGTGGCGATCGGCGTCGCCATCGCGGCCCCTGCCGCGCAGGCGCCCAGCGCCGCGGCGACCGCCTTCCAGACTTGAACTTTTCGCATTCCGACCCTTCTCGTTTTCGCGGATGAGGCGAGCGGAAGCACGGATCGTGCCGAAGCAGAAAAACTTTATTAATCAATGTTTTACAGAGTTGCCACACTTCAGTGTGTAAAGCCGGTCGACACGCGGTCGCCGTCCGCGCGCGCTGCCTGCGGCGGCGTGTCCGATGAGCGGAGCGCCGATCCGGGTCCGGATCGGGCGGCCGCCAGTTCGCCGGCAATGAGGCCGCGCACCGTGTCCGCGAGCGCGCGGCGCTGCGCGCCCTCGGCCCTAACCCAGCCCGCGAACCGCAGCTCCACCGCCAGCGCGGGCGTCGACACGATCCGCCATACCGACCGGCCGAGAGACGTGTCGCCGACGTAGTTCGGCGCGTCGGTGTGCGCGCCGTCGCCGTCGAGGAAGCGCAGGGTGACCGGCAGCACCCCGGCGCGCGCGTCGATCGCCGGCTGCAGCAGCGCGGCGTGGAAGTGCGCGACCGTCCGGCCGTCGGTCGTGGTGCCTTCCGGGCAGACCGCGACCAGCCGTCCGGTCGCGAGCGCGGCGGCCACGCGCGCGTTGGTGCGGTGGACGTGGCGGCGGCTGCCGCGCTCGATGAAGAGCGTGCCGACCCGGCGCACGAGCCCGCCGACGACCGGCCAGGCGCGGATCTCCGACTTCGCGACGAAGAGGCCCGGCGCGACCGCGTAGAGCGCGAAGACGTCGAGCCACGACACGTGGTTCGATACGAGCAGGCAGCGCTCGGGGAGCGTCTGCGGGGCGTTGTGGGCGCGCACCTCGACCCGTAGAATCGCGAGCAGCGCGCGCGACCAGCGGCGCAGCTCGTCGTCCTGCGCGGCGGGCGGCAGGCGCGCGTAGCGCGTGCGCACGATCCAGAGCCCGCGCGCGAGGTGCGCGGCGAGGCGCAGGACGCGTGCGATGCGGGCCGGAACGGGTGTGCTGCGCGGGCGCATGGTCGGGTTCGCCGCGCGCATTCTAGACGGGAGCGACCGATGGACAACTGCGTGTTCTGCAAGATCGTGGCGAGGCAGATCCCGGCGAACGTCGTCTTCGAGGACGAGCACACGATCGCCTTCATGGACATCGGCTCGGTCAACCCCGGGCACATGCTGGTCGCCTGCAAGGCGCACGTGGAGAACGTCTTCGGGCTCGACGACACGCTCGCCGCAGCCGTCATGCGCACGACCGCCCGCGTCGCCCGCGCGCTGCGCGCGGCGCTCGCCCCCGAAGGCGTCAACCTGTTCCAGGCGAACGGGGCGGCGGCGGAGCAGACCGTGTTCCACTTCCACGTCCACGTCCTGCCGCGCCGCGCGGGCGACGGGATGAAGCTCGTGTGGCCGGTGAAGAACCCGCCGCGCGAGGAGCTCGCGCGCAACGCGGAGCTACTGCGCGCCGCGCTGTAGGCGCGCGCCCGCTCAGAGCACCGCGGCGCCGAAGCTCCGGCGGTAGAGCGCGTCGATGTCGGCGCGCGTCGGGCGGTGGTTCTGGCCGCCGCGCGCGGCCACCTTGAGCGCGCCCATGACCGAGGCGATCCGGCCGACCACGGGCCAGTCGTGTCCCGCGGCGATGCCGTAGAGCAGCCCCGCGCGGTAGGCGTCGCCGCAGCCGGTCGGGTCCACCACCTGCTCCGCGCGCACGCTGGGGATGTCGTGCTGCGCGCCGCGCGCGTAGATCGTGGAGCCGCTCGCCCCTTTCGTGACGATCAGCGCGTCGACCATGCGCGCGAGCGCCGCCAGCGGGCGCCCGGTCTTCTCCTCCAGCATGCGGCCCTCGTAGTCGTTCACCGCGAGGTAGCTCGCCGCGTCGATCATCCCGAGCAGCTCCGGGCCGTCGAACATCGGCAGGCCCTGGCCGGGGTCGAACACGAACGGGATGCGCGCGGCGGCGAGCTCCTGCGCGTGCCGCATCATCCCGTCGCGGCCGTCGGGCGCCACGATCGCGAGCCCCGCGCCGAGGTGCGCCCCGATCCGGTTCTCGTGCGCGTGGTTCATCGCGCCCGGGTGGAAGGCGGTGATCTGGTTGTCGTCCAGGTCGGTGGTGATGAACGCCTGGGCGGTGAGCGTGCCGGGCACGGTGCGCACCTGGTCGCGCGCGAGCCCGAGCGCGTCGAGGCGCGCGAGATAGGGCCCGGCGTCCTCCCCGACGGTGGCCATCAGGAGCGGGTCGCCGCCGAGCAGCTTGAGGTTGTAGCCGATGTTGCCGGCGCAGCCGCCGAACTCGCGCCGCAGCTCCGGCACGAGGAACGCGACGTTGAGGATGTGGATCTGCTCGGGGAGGATGTGCTCCCTGAACCGCCCGCGGAACACCATGATGTTGTCGTAGGCGATCGAGCCGCAGATGAGGATCTTCATCGGGATTGGTGCGGATAGAAGAGAAAGATGCGGTAGCCCCGGGCGTTCAGGCCCGCGGCGTCGATGTGCAGGCGCACCGGCTGCTCCGCGCCGGCGGGGAACGCCGCGCCGGCGCGGCGCGCCGCGTCGGCGCCGGCGTACTCGCGCGGGTCGAGCACGCGCCGCGCGACCGGCTGGTCCGCGGCGTCGGTGAGCGTCAGCTCGAGGTGCGGGTAGGCCTGGGCGAACGCTGCCCGGTTGCGCAGCGCGGCGGTGAGCGTCAGCACGCCCGGGGCGGTGCGCTCCGCGGCGAGCTCCGAGGCCTCGATGCTGAGGAGGTCCACGCGGCGCGGGGGCGGGATCGTGCAGCCGAGGCGCTTGCACCCGGCCTCGAGCCAGGGCAGGGATCCGGGGAGCGCGAGCGCGAGCTCGCCGCGATACGCATGGGCGAGCTGGCCCGCCAGCGCGAGCGCCGCGACCAGCGCGCCCGCCCCCCAGGCCGCGGCGGCCAGACGGGAGCGCCGCCGCGCGCGCGGGCCGAACTCGAACTCGGAGTCGTCGTCGGACACCGAGATCTCGGGCTCCGGCGGGGCCGCGGCGGGGACGGGCTGGGTCGCCACCGCCGCGACCTGCGCGAGCGTCTCCGCGTGTACGGGCGCGTGCGAGGGCGTGGCGACCGGCGGCGGCGCCGGCGCCGCCACCGGGCGCTCGAAGGCGGCGTCTTCCGTCGCGAGCGCGCTGCGCGCGTCGAAGATCGACGTGCATCGCCCGCAGCGCACCTGCCCGTCGCGGGCCGCGAGATGGTGCGGGTAGATCCGGAACGCGGTCCCGCAGGCCGGGCAGCGGGTGCTCATCTTCATCGGCGCACGCCCTCCAGGCAGACCCAGCCCTCTTCCTCCCCGAACGGCGCGAGCGCGCACCACTCGGCGTACGCCGCGACCACCGCCTCGGCCTGCGGCGCGAGGATGCCGGCGAGCGCGATGCGCCCCCCCGGGCGGCAGTGCGCCGCGAGCGCGGGGGCGAGCACGATCAGCGGGTTCGCGAGAATGTTGGCCACCACGAGGTCCGCGTCGGCAGGCAGCGGGAAGTCGGTTTCGACGAAGCGCGCCGGGACGGCGTTGCGGGCGGCGTTCGCGCGCGCCGCGGCGAGTGCCGCGGGATCCACGTCCACGCCGGTGGCCGCGCGTGCGCCCAGCAGGAGCGCGGCGATGGCCAATATACCGGAACCGCACCCGTAGTCGAGCACCGTGGCGCCGGGGCGGACGCGGTCTTCGAGCCAGCGCAGGCAGAGCCGCGTCGTGGGGTGGCTCCCCGTCCCGAACGCGAGGCCCGGGTCGAGCCGCAGATTGAGCGCGGCGGGGTCGGGCGCGGCGTGCCACGAGGGCACGACCCACAGCCGCGGCGAGATGCGGAGCGGCGCGAACTGGTCCTGGCTCGCGCGCACCCAGTCGGTGTCGCCGACCTCCTCCACCGCGCAGCGCGGCGGCGCGGGGAGGCCGGCGTCGCGCGCCGCCGCGGCGAGGATCCGCGTCGGGTCGGCGTCCGCGGCGACCAGCGCCCGCAGGCGCGCGCGGCGCCACGCCGCCGCGGCGCCGGCGCCCGGCTCGT
>JAGVSZ010000499.1 GCA_019137045.1 Betaproteobacteria bacterium | reverse complement strand
GAGGGCGGCCGCCGATCGCGCGCTCGACTCGGCCCTCGACGGCACGGAGCTGCCGATGCTGCTCGACGTGTTCCTGCGCGAGACCTGGGGCGGACTGCTCGCGCGCGCGCACGCCGCCGGCGGCTACGACGGCGCGGCGTGGGGCGAGGCGGCGAAGACGATGCAGGAGCTCGTCTGGAGTCTCAAGCCCAAGGCGCTGCCGGCGGAGCGCGCGCAGCTCGTCGCGCTGCTGCCCGGCCTGCTCAAGCGGGTGGCCGCCGGAATGGAGGCGGCCGGCGTGGACGCCGAGAACCGCAAGACGATCCTCGACGAGCTGATGGCGCGCCACCGCGAGATCCTGCAGCCGGGCGACAAGCCGCGCTGACCCGCGCGCCTCAGCCGCCGACCAGCTTGCGCACCGCGAACTTCTGCACCTTCCCGAGCGCGCTCTTCGGCAGCGCGTCGACGAAGGCGACGCGGCGCGGCTGCTTGTAGCGCGCGAGCCGCCCTTCGAAGAGCCGCATCACCGCGCGCTCGTCGAGCGCCACGCCGGGACGCCGCGCGACCACTGCGACCACCGCCTCGCCCCAGGCCGGATCGGGAACGCCGACCACCGCCGCCTCCAGCACGTCCGGGCAGTCGGCGAGAATGTTCTCCAGCTCGGCGGGGTAAACGTTCTCGCCGCCGGAGATGATCATGTCCTTCGACCGCCCGACGACCCAGTAGTAGCCCTCCGCGTCCACGCGCGCGAGGTCGCCGGAGCGGAACCAGCCGTCGCGGAACGCGGGGTGGTCGGGTTCCTGCCAGTAGCCCGACATCAGGTTGGGCGCGCGCACCCAGATCTCGCCCACCTCGCCCGGCGCCGCGTCGCGCCCCTGCGCGTCGACGAGCCGGATCTCCGCGTGCATCGCCGGCTTGCCGGCCGCGCCGACCTTGCGCAGCGCATCCTCCGCGCGCAGGTACATCGACACCGGGCCGGTCTCGGTCGCGCCGTACACCTGCCCCACCGGCACGCCGCGCGCGTGGAACGGCGCGAACAGCGACGCGGGCACCGTGGAGGAGCCGGTATTCATCTCGCGCAGGCTGGACAGATCGGTGGCCGCCCAGTCCGGGTGCGCGGTGACCGCCTTCATCGTCGCCGGGACGAGGAGCGAGTGCGTCGGCCGGCGCGTCGCGACGTCGCGCAGCCAGAGACCGGGGTCGAAGCGCGCGTGCAGCGTGACGGTCGCGCCGGCATGCAGCGCAGGCAGGGTCTGGATGCACAGCCCGCCCACGTGGAACAGCGGCAGCACCGTCAACACGTGGTCGCGGCTCGTGAAGTCCTGGTAGAGCGTCGCGTTCACGATGTTCCAGAGCAGCGCCGACTGCGTGTGCACCGCACCCTTCGGCCTGCCGGTGGTGCCGGAGGTGTAGACGATCAGCACCGGGTCGGCGTCGGTCCCCGCGAGCACCGGCTCGGGTCCGTCCGGCGGCGCGCCTTCCCAGTCGAACCAGCCGGCCGGCGCGCCGCGCAGCGCGACGAGCCGCAGCTGCGGCAGCCGCGCGCGCATGGCGCCGGCCGATTCGTAGAAGTCGGGCTCCGCCGCGAGCAGGGCGGCCCCGGCGTGCGCGAGGATGTCCTCGTGCTCGGGCCGCGCGAGGCGGAAGTTGAGCGGCACGAAGATCGCGCCCAGCCGCGCGCAGGCGAACAGCAGCACGAGCAGCTCGGGGTGGTTGTAGCCGAGGTACGCGACGCGGTCGCCGCGGCCGAGACCGAGGCGCGCGAGCCGCAGCGTCGCGGCCTCCACGCGCTGCCACAGCGCGGCCCAGGTGAGGTCCTCGCCGTCGAAGTGCACGGCGACGCCGGAGGGCCGGAGGCCGGCCCAGTGCGCGACGATGCGCGAGAGGTTCATGGCCGCAATTGAACCATCGGGCGGCGAAGCCCGCTATGCTGCCGGATCAAACATGGACGAGCGCCTCCACTCCCCGTCCGCCGAGCGCAACCGCGCCCCGATCGTCGCGGTGCTGCGCGATGTCCTGCCCGCGCGCGGCACCGTCCTCGAGCTCGCGAGCGGAACCGGCGAGCACGTCGTCCACTTCGCGGCCGAGTTCCCCGGCCTCGCCTTCCAGCCGAGCGATCCCGATCCCGCGGCGCGCGCGAGCGTCGCGGCGTGGACCGCCGCCACCGGCGCGGCGAACGTGCGCGCGCCGCTCGCGCTCGACGTTTCCGCGCCGGGCTGGGAGGGCGACCCGGGCATCCCGCGCCCGGCCGCGGCAATTCTGTGCATCAACATGGTCCACATCTCCCCGTGGGCGGCGACGCTCGGGCTGCTGCGCGGCGCGGCGGCGCTACTGGCCGCGGGCGCCCCGCTCTATCTCTATGGCGCGTACAGGCGCGGCGGCCGCCACACCGCGCCGAGCAACGCGGCGTTCGACGCCAGCCTGCGGCGGCAGAACGCCGCGTGGGGCGTGCGCGATCTCGAGGCGGTGGTCGCGGAGGCGGAGGCGCGCGGCCTCGCGCTCGCCGGGACGACCGAGATGCCGGCCAACAACCTCTCGCTCGTGTTCCGGCGCCGGGCCGGGGATCAGTCGTCGGCCTCGCCCGGCTCGTAGAGCGCCTCGCGCCCGATGCGGTCGAGGCACAGCTCCGCCGTCCACGGCAGCATGAGCGAGCCGCAGCGGCTGTCGCGGTAGATGCGCTCGAGCGGCAGGCTCTTCAGCATCGACTGGCCGCCGCAGGTGCGGATCGCGAGCCGCGCGATGTCGTTCGCGCTCTCCATGATGGTGTAGTGCGCCGCGTAGCAGCGCAGGCGCTCGTCGCGCGAGGGGTCGATCTTCGCCTCGCCCGCCGCGCGCAGGAAGAGCGCGCGCGTCTGCTCCAGCTTGATGCGCATCTCGGCCACCGCGATCTGCTTGGTCGGGTACATGCGCCGCTTGACCGGCGCGGTGCCGGGCACCTCGCCGCGCAGGTACTGGATGGTGAAGTCGTACGCGCCCTGCGCGAGCCCCATGTACGTCGGCGAGAGGGTGGAGAACATGTGCGGCCAGCGGCTCGCCGCCTGGTAGTACACGCCGCGCGGCATGAGCTGCGCGTCGTCGGGCACGAACACGTCCTTGAGCAGCAGGGTGCGGGACACCGTGCCGCGCATGCCGAGCGGGTCCCAGTCGCCGGTGATCGCGAAACCGGGCGCGTCCGCCGGCACCGCCATGTACAGGGTGTCGCGCACCGAGCGGTCGGGCCGGTCCTCGGTGCACAGGACGCCGTAGTAGTCGGCCGCGCCCGAGAGCGACGCGAAGATCTTCTTGCCGTTGAGCAGCCAGCCGCCCTCGACCTTGGCCGCGAGGGTGCCGAACGGCGCCTTGCCCGCCGCCGCCGCGGAGCCCTCCGAGAACGGCTGGGCGTAGATCTTGCCCTCCCCCGCGATGCGCGCGAAATGCAGCGCGCGGTGCCGCTCGTGCTCCGCGCGCTGCTCGGTCGTCATGTCGAGCCCGTCGGCGAGCAGACCGCTCCAGAGCGTGGAGCAGACGTGCATGTTCCAGGTGAGCGCGGTGGCGCCGCAGTGGCGGCCGATCTCCGCGGCGACCATCGCGTAGGTGGGAAAGTCGGCGCCGAGCCCGCCGTAGCGCGTCGGCACGCAGATCTTCAGGAAGCCGGCCGCGCGCAGGTCGTCGTAGTTCTCGAACGGAAAGGTGGCCTCCCGGTCGTACTGCGCCGCGCGCGGGGCGAACTTCTCGCGCCCGAGCCTCGCCGCGGTGGCGAGCAGCTCGCGCTGCAGGTCGGTGAGCGGGTATCCCTCGCCGACGATCGGCGGCGGGACGTATCCGGCGGCGGGCGGGCGCACGGTGGAGAGCTGGGCGGACATGGGGTTCTCCTCGTTGCTAGGCTGCAAAGTGCCGCCTCAGCCAGGCGAGCACGACTTCGTCGAACGCGGCCGGGCGCTCGAGGTTCGCGAGGTGGCCGCAGCCGGGGAGCACGCGGTACTCGGCGCCGGCGATGCGCGCGGCCATCTTCTCCATCACGGCGGGCGGGGCGTTCCCGTCGCGCTCGCCGGCGACGACGAGCGTCGGGACGCGGATTGCGCCGAGCGCGTCGCGCCGGTCGAAGCGCACCAGCGCATGCAGCGCGCTGCGGTAGGTCGCGGCCGGCACGCGCGCCATGGCCTCGGTCGCGAGCCGCACGCCCGCGGGGTCGGGGTCCGTCCCGATCATTCCGGCGACGAGCGCCGGCGCGAGCTCGGCCATCGTGCGGCCGGCGTCGAGCGGCCCGAGGCGCCGGGCGAGGAACTCGCGCTGCCAGTCGCCGTCCGCCTTTCCGAACGCGGGGCTCGTTCCCGACAGCACGAGCCCGTCGACCGCGCCGGGGAACGCCGCCATCGCCTCCTGCGCCACCATGCCGCCCATCGAGTGCCCGATCAGCACGCGCCGCCGCGCGGGCAGCGCGTCGAGGAGCCGCCCCAGCGCGCGCGCGAGGCCGGCCATGTCGTAGGGCTCGATCGGCGCGCTCGCGCCGTAGCCGGGCGCGTCCCACGCGACCACGAGGAACCCCGCCGCGGCGAAGGTCTCCAGCTGCGGCGCCCAGGCCGCGGCGCCGCCGCCGACGCCGTGGAGCAGCACGAGCGCGGTGTCGCCCGCGCCGCGCCGGACGCTCGCCGGAACGCTCATGCGAGCGGCGGCAACAGCCGCCCCGATTCGACCACCGCCTTGCCGTCGAGCGCCACCGTGCAGTTGCGCAGCGGCAGGTCGAAGTGCCCGAGCGTGTGGCGCCCGGCCACCTCGTTCGCCCCGGTCGAGTAGAGGAAGTTGCCGGCGAACGCCCGCAGCTCCGTGCCGTTGAAGTCGCTCCGGTCGTAGAACGTCATCGCGTCCCAGCGCGCGCGCGGGTTCATGCCCCAGCCGACGTGCGAAACGGCGTACGCCTCGGCCTCGCCCCACGCGGCGTAGTACTCGCGCATCATGTCGGCGTCCGTGCCGTCGCCCGCGATCGCCTTCACGTAGTCGTCTTCGATCCGCAGCCGCACCGGCGTGCGGATGTAGCGCTTGAAGGTCAGGTTCACGTCGCCGTCGGCGAGCACGAGCGTGCCGTTGACCGAGCGCGCGGCCGGGAAGGCGAGGCAGATGCCGCCGGGCCAGTGCGCCACGGTCCCCGGCTTCGCGGTGTAGCCCCACACGCCGCCGACGCGCGCGCCCTCGAGGCCGACCTCGAGGTCGGTCCCCGCCGCGGAGCTCACGCGCATGCGCTTCGCCGCCTTGAGCATGCGCATCGCCTCGCGCACCTTGGGCTCGAGCGCCGGGTCGGGCATGCAGCGCTCGAGGATCTCGGGGTGCTCGTTCGAGACCATCAGCACGCGCGCGCCGCCGGCGAGGATCCCGGGCAGCTCCGCCGCGTGGAGCAGCCCCTCGACGGTCAGGTCGACGACGAGCGCGGACTGGGCGAGCGCGCTCACCGCCGGCCCGAGGCGCCCGAGCGCGTCGCTCGCGCCGGTCGAGCGCACCGGCGCCGGCGCGGCGAGGCGCGGTGTCGGCACCACGACGTGAAAGGCGCGGCAGCCGAGCCGGTGCAGGGCAAGCTCGGCGAGTTCGACGTTCACCGCGCGCGACTGCGTCTCCGACAGGATCGCGACCGCGTCGCCGGCCCGCGCGCCGCAGCGGGCGAACACCTCGCCGAAGCAGTCGATCCACTTGCCCTCGATTCTCTCGCGCAGCATCGTCCTTCTCCGCTAGTTGTCGCGACGGGAGGGGGCGCCGCGCGCCGCGCGCGCGCCCGCTCGTGCTGGCCGATCCCGGGAAACGGGTGCCTCCGTCATCGCTTTCGCGCCCTAGGTCAGGTCGTTTCCGGCCGCGTGATAGCGGCCGGCGTAGTAGACGAGCGGCCGCCGGCGCGGATCGTGGTCGAAGCGCTCGACCTGCCCGATGAACAGCACGTGGTCGCCGCCGTTGTGGCGCGCGACCGCGCGGCACTCGAGCCGCGCGGCGCACCCGGCGAGCAGCGGCACGCCCTCGATCCCGGCGTGCACCTCCAGGTCCGCGAACCGGTTGGCCACCTGCGAGGCGAAGCGCCGCGACAGCTCGACCTGGTCCTCGGCGAGGATGTTGACCGCGAAGCGGGGCGCGCGGTCGAACGTGCCCAGGCTCGGGCTCGCGAGATTGAGCGACCACAGCACCAGCGGCGGGTCGAGCGAGAGCGACGAGAAGGAGTTGATGGTGAGCCCGATGAACGCGCCGCTCGGCGCGCGCGCGGTCACCACCGCGACGCCGGTCGGGAAGGTCCCGAGCGCCCTGCGGAACGCGCGCGTGTCGAAGCCGGCGGCGCTGCCCGCCATCGGTGGCCTCCTGGCCGCTGAGCCCCGGGGTCGATGGTGCGCTCGTGCGCCCGCCCCGGTGCGGGCATATTATATGAAACTTCATGTGTTGCAAGCCGCGCCGCGCGCCCGGCTAGACTGCGCCCCCATGAACCGTCGCCGCTCGCCCGCCACCGCCGGCCGCGCCTTCGTGCGCGACTACCTGCCGTACCTGCTCGCCCAGGCGAACCACGCCGTCCACCAGGGGTTCGCGCCGCGGCTGCGCGCGGCCGGGCTCGCGTCGGTCGAGTGGCGCGTGCTCGCGACGCTCTCCGGCGGCCACGGGCTCACGATCGGAGAGCTGGCCGCGGAGGTGCTCGCGCAGCAGCCCACGCTCACCAAGCTCGTGCACCGCATGGCGCGGGCGGGGCTGGTGGAGCGGCGCGGCGACGACGCCGACGGCCGGCGCACGCTCGTGTTCGAAACCGCGCGCGGGCGCGCGCTGGTCGCCCCGCTGCTCGCCGCGGCGAAGGCGCACGAGCGCACGGCGCTCGCCGCGTTCCCGGCCGCGGACGTCGCGGCGCTGAAGGCGATCCTGCGCGCGCTCGGCGCCGCCGCGCCGGCGCGCGCGGCGCGAGCGGCGGCAGGTCCTAGGCGGCCTTCGCCCCGGGCAGGTCGGGCTTCGGCGGCTTGACCTGGCCCTGCTTGGACTCGGCCTCCGCGCGCGCGCGGCTCGCGAGCAGGTAGAGCTGGTCGCGGCCCGGCAGATACTGCTTCGGCCACGACGCGCCCTCGATCGGATAGCCCAGCGCCTGGTACTCCGCCGCCGCGTGCAGCGTGAAGTACGGGTCGGCGAGGTGCGGGCGGGCGAGCGCGCACAGGTCGGCGCGGCCGGACGCGACCAGCGTGTTCACCTGGTCGGCGGTGGTGATCGCGCCGACCGCCATCGTCGCGATGCCCGACTCGTTGCGGATCTGCTCGGCGAAGGTGGCCTGGAACATGCGCCCGTAGACGGGTTTCGAGGCCGGATCGGTCTGGCCGGTCGACACGTCGATCAGGTCGCAGCCGTGCGCCTTGAACGCCTTTGCGATCGCGACCGCGTCCTCGCCGGTGTTGCCGCCGGGGATCCAGTCGGTCGCGGACACGCGCACCGACATCGGCCGCGCCTGCGGCCAGACCTTCCGGCACGCGTCGAACACCTCGAGCGGGAAGCGCATGCGGTTGGCGAGGCTGCCGCCGTACTCGTCGGCGCGGCGGTTCGTCACCGGCGAGAGGAAGCTCGCGAGCAGGTAGCCGTGCGCCATGTGCAGCTCGAGCATGTCGAAGCCGCACTCGATGCCCATCCTCGCCGCGGCGACGAACTGGTCGCGCACCCGGTCCATGTCCTTGCGCGTCATCGCCTTCGGCACCTGCGAGACGTCCGGGTAGTAGGGCAGCGGCGAGGGGGCGAGGATCGGCCAGTTGCCCTTCGCCATCGGCTTGTCCATCTCCTCCCAGCCGAGCTGCGTGGAGCCCTTGCGCCCGGCGTGGCCGAGCTGCAGCGCGATGCGGCAGTCGGTGTGGGTGTGCACGAAGTGCACGATGCGCGTCCACGCCGCGACGTGCTCGGGCGCGTACATGCCGGTGCAGCCGGGCGTGATGCGCGCGTCCGGCGCGACGCACGTCATCTCGGTGAACATCAGCCCGGCGCCGCCGACCGCGCGCGCGCCGTAGTGCACGAAGTGCCAGTCGGTGGGCGTGCCGTCGACCGCGCAGTACTGGCACATCGGCGAGACGACCACGCGGTTCTGCAGCCTCATCTCGCGCAGGTGGAAGGGCGAGAACAGCGGCGGCGGCGCCTCGAAGTCGCGCGGCAGCGCGATGCGCTCGGACGCCGCGCAGTGCTTCGCCCACCAGGCGTCGACCGCGCGGATGACGCCGCCGTCGCGCTTGCGCAGGTTCTCGTAGGTGATCTGCTTCGAGCGCGACATCAGCGCGAAGTTGAACTGCACCGGCTCCATGTGCCAGAAGCGCCGCACGTTCTCGAAGAACACGAGCGAGGTGTTGGCCGAGTGCTGGATGCGCTCGGCCTCCGGCCGCCGCTCGGTCTCGTAGGCGCGCAGCGCGGCGCGCGCGTCGTGCGGATGGCGCGCCACGGCCTGGTGCAGCGCGATCGCGTCTTCGAGCGCGAGCTTGGTGCCCGAGCCGATCGACCAGTGCGCGCTGTGCGCGGCGTCGCCGAGCAGCACGACGTTGTCGTGGTGCCAGGTCCGGCAGCGCACCACCGGGAACTGGCGCCAGAACGAGCGGTTGGTGAGCAGCTTCGTCCCCTTCAGCTCGGCGGCGAAGACGCGCTCGACGTAGGCGGCGGTGCGCGCCTCGTTCTCGACCTCCAGCCCCGCCGCCCCGAACGCCGCGTCGGTCGTCTCCACGATGAACGTGCACTCGCCCTGCGTGTACATGTAGGTGTGCAGGTTCCAGATGCCGTGCTCGTTCTCGCGGAAGCTGTAGGTGAAGCCCGGCAGCGTCATGCGCGCGCCGAGCCAGACGAAGCGGTTGGGGCGCATCTCGACGCTCGCGCCGAGCTCGGCCTTCAGCGCGTTGCGCACCGCGCTGTTGATGCCGTCCGCCCCGACGACGAGGTCGGCGTCGCGGTGCGCGGCGAGCCCGGGATCCTCGGTCTGGTAGCGCACGTTCACGCCGAGCCCCGCGGCGCGCGCCTGCAGGATCTGCAGGAGCTTCAGCCGGCCGAGGCCGGAGAAGCCGTGCCCCGACGACTTGAGGGTGTGCCCCTTGTAGTGGACGTAGATGTCGTCCCAGTAGGCGAAGCTCGCCGCGATGTCGCGGTAGCTCGGCTCGTCGGCCTGGCGCAGGTTGTTCAGCGTCTCGTCCGAGAGCACGATGCCGAAGCCGAAGGTGTCGTCCGGGCGGTTGCGCTCGATCACCTCGACGCGCGCGTCCGGCCGGCTCTTCTTGGTGAGGATCGCGAAGTACAGGCCGGCGGGGCCGCCGCCGATCACGTCGACTTTCATGGGGTCTTCCTCCGCCGCTCGCTCCGGGGGGCGATTCTACGCCGGTCGGCGATTTGCTTTAGACCTGAAATGAATCGGCCGTCGCGACGGGGCGGGCCGTCGACGACCTGCGGCGGGCGGGGCGCGCAGGAGGCACGTCGCGCGCATGGGATTGCGCGCGCGGCCCCGCGTGTGCGCGGCGCTATACTGACGCTGCAGATGCGCCGACGCGAGCGCGCAACGCGCGTCTAAGCGCGGCAGCGCGCCGCCGCGCGCACAGGAGGTCGCATGGAAAAGCCTACGCTCGCCTTCCTCGGTCTCGGCCGCATGGGCGTTCCGATGACCTTGCGGCTGCTCGCGGCCGGTTATCGCGTGCACGCCTGGAACCGCAACCGCGCGCGGCTCGCGCCGCTGCGCGAGAAGGGCGCGATCGAGGCCGCGACGCCGCGCGAGGCCGCGCGCGCGGCCGAGATCACGCTCGTGTGCGTCACCGACACGAAGGCGGTCGAGGACGTCGCGTTCGGCGCGGACGGCGTCGCCGAGGTCGAGGGCCGCGGCAAGATCCTCGTCGACCACTCCTCGATCCGCCCCGACGCGACCCGCACGTTCGCCGAGCGGCTCGCGAGCCGCTCGGGGATGCAGTGGGTCGACGCCCCGGTCTCGGGCGGCGTCGGCGGGGCGCAGGCCGGCCAGCTCACGATCATGTGCGGCGGGCATCCCGAGGCGATCGACCGGGTGCGGCCGGTGTTCGGCGCCTACGCCACGAACATCACGCGCATGGGGCCGGCCGGCGCGGGCCAGATCACGAAGCTCTGCAACCAGATCATCGTCGGCTGCACCACCGCGGTGATCGCGGAGGCGGTGACGCTCGCGCAGAATTCCGGCGTCGACGCCGGGCTGCTGCCGCAGGCGCTCGCCGGCGGCTACGCCGACTCGAAGCCGCTGCGCATCTGGGCGCCGCGCATGGTGAACGGCTACGACAACGGGCTGGTCGCGGCCAACACCCTGCTCAAGGACCTGGACACGATCGCGGAGGTGGCGCGCGACACCGGGACGCCGGCGCCGATGGCGGCGATGGCGCGCGAGCTCTTCCGGATGCTCGACGCGCGCGGCAAGGGCGCGGAGGACCCCGCGGCGCTCGTTACGCTGTACCGCGGCGGGTGACGGCGTAGTCGCCGGGCGGCAGCGCGCCCGCGCGGCAGAGGCGGTTCAGGATCTGGTGCACCGGCACGAACCGGGCGGCGCCGTCGAGCCAGGAGTCGAACTGCCGGTCGAGGAACGGGTCGGGCCCGCCGTGGACGAAGGCGATCGCGGCCGGGGCGCCGGGCGTGAGCCCGAGCTCGGCTTCCGCCGAGAACGCGCGCTTGGCCGGGAAAGTCGCCCGGACCAGCTGCTCCACTTCGCGTGCCTCGATCACTTTCATGGCGCCGCCTCCGTCCGCCTTGCGTCCTCGCCGGGACGCGTTCGCTGCCTTTCCGCTCTGTCGAGCAAGTGCCGTTCCCGATTACGGCCACCTGCGCCCGCGCGTGCACCACGTCACTGTGCGCACCGCCACGTTTTCACGCGCTGGCACGATGCTCGCGCGGCGGCGTGACGGCTTCCACCGGATGGATCAAGCCGATTGCGCCGGTCGCCTGGACCGGCAGGCCGGCGGCGGACGCGCCCGGCGACTTCTCGGACGCGCCGTGTCGGTGCGCCGACGCTCCGCGTCGGTGCTGCAGTGCGGCGCGCGCCCTGTACAGCGACGGCGGATTCCACTACCTTGCAGTGCGACACGTACCGGCGACCGCCCCGGCCATGCTCCTGTCCGTCCTGAAGAGCCTCCGCCGCCCTGCCCTTCGGGCCGGGGAGAGGCGACTGCACATCGGCGGCGTCGAGCGCGTCGAGGGCTGGGAGGTGCTGAACGCGGTGCCCGGCCCGGTCGTGGACCACGTCGGCAGCGCGGCGGACCTGCGACGGTTCGCGGACGGGACGTTCACGGCGCTCTACAGCTCGCATGTCCTCGAGCACCTCGACTTCAAGGACGAGCTGCTCGCGGGTCTGAGGGAGTGGCACCGGGTGCTCGCCCCCGGCGGGCAGCTCTGCGTGAGCGTGCCGGACCTCGCGGTGCTCGCCCGCCTCTTCGTCGCGGACGGGCTCGCGCTCGAACACCGCTTCGCCGTCGTGAAGATGATGTTCGGCGGCCACTTCGACGAGCACGACTATCACCAGGTCGGCTTCGACTTCGAGATCCTCGCCTACTTCCTGCGCGAGGCGGGATTCGAAGACATCGCGCGCGTCGACGACTTCGGCCTGTTCGACGACACGAGCCGCCTCGTCTTCGCCGGCGTGCCGATCAGCCTGAACGTCACCGCGCGGAGGCCCGGCCGTTGAGCATGCGGCGCGGCGTCGGGCGCCGATGCTGAAGCGGCTGTTCGGCGAGCTCCTCGGCGGTGCGCGCCGGCCGGCGCCCGCGCCGGCGGAGCCGGCCATCGACTCCGGCCTCGCCGAGCTCCTCACCCGCGCCACCGCGGCGCAGAGCCGCGACGAGCTCGAGCAGGCGGCCGTGGCATTGCGCGGGGGCATGGCGGAGCGGCCGCGCGCCGCGGTGCTCCCCGCGCTGCTCGCGGAGGCCCTGCAACGACTGGGCCGCGACCGCGAGGCGCTCGACGCCTACCGGCGCACCCTCGAGCTCGACCCGAGCCAGGCCGAGTCGCGCTTCAACTACGCCGCCGCGCTCGCCCGGCTGGGCGAGACCGACGCCGCGCGGCGCGAGTACGAGCGCATCTGCGGCGAGCGGCCGGGCTGGGCGCCGCCGCGCGTGAACCTCGGGCTGCTCGAGCTCGCGGCCGGGAACGTCGGCGGCGCGGTCGCGCGGCTGCGCGAGGCGGTCGCGGCGGACCCCGACATGGTCGAGGCGCGCATCAATCTCGCGCTCGCGCTGAAGGAGGCGGGACTGCTCGAAGCAGCCGCGCGCGAGTGCGAGGCGGCGCTCGCGGTGCGGCCCGACAACACCGCGGCGCTCAAGAACCTCGTGGCCTCCTGCCTGCAGCTCGGCGACGTCGACCGCGCGCGCGCGGTTATCGCTGCGCTCGCGGCGCTTGCGCCCTCGGACGGGGCGTCCATCGCGGGCGCGCTCGCGCTGCCCGCCGTGCTCGACTCGAACGACGAGATCGCGCGCGTGCGGCGCGAGCTCGCCGCGGCGCTCGAACGCCTGGCCGGGCGCCCGCTCGCGGTCGCCGATCCGCTCAACGACGTTGGGGTGACCACCTTCTACCTCGCCTACCACGGGCAGGACGACCGCGCGCTGCACGAGAAGGTCGCCGCGCTCCACCTGCGCGCCTGCCCGTCGCTCGCGTACGTGGCGCCGCACTGCGCCGCGCCGCGCCGGCGGGGCGGCGACGAACGCCTCCGCATCGGGTTCGTCTCCCGGCACCTGCACGACCACAGCATCGGCAACGTGACGCGCGGGCTGGTCGCGATGCTCGACAAGGCGCGGTTCGCGGTGCACATCTTCGCTCCGCGCCCCGCGTTCGACGCGAACTCGCGCGACATGGCGAGCCACGCGGAAGAGTGGGTGGTGCTCGAGCACGATCTCGCCCGCGCGCGGGCGTCGATCGCCCGCCACGAGCTCGACGTCCTCTTCTATCCCGACATCGGGATGGACCCGTTCACCTACTTCCTGACGTTTGCGCGCCTCGCGCCGGTGCAGTGCACGACCTGGGGCCACCCGGTCACGACCGGGGTCCCGGCGATGGACTACTACCTGTCGACCGACTACTTCGAGCCCGGGAACGGCGCTGCGCACTACAGCGAGCGGCTCGAGCTGCTGCGCGACGTCGCGTTTCCCGGCTACTACTACCGACCCGCGTTGCCGGCGCCGGCGGCGCGCGCGGCGCTCGGCTTCGAGACCGACGCCCACGCCTACTTCTGCCCGCAGGCGCTCTTCAAGTTCCACCCCGACTTCGACGCGATCCTGGCGCGGATCCTGCGCGCCGACGCGCACGGGCGGATCTACCTCGTGGCCGACCGCGACGACTTCCGGCGCACACGGCTGGCGGCGCGGCTCGAGCGCGCGCTCGGCATGCTGATGGACCGGCTGGTCTTCCTGCCCCGCGCCGAGCGGCGCGAGGGCTACCTGCAGCGGCTGCAGGCCGCCGACGTCGTCCTGGACACCCTCCACTACTGCGGCGGGAACACGAGCCTCGAGGCGATCTCGGCCGGATCGCTGGTCGTGACGCTGCCGGGTGCGACGATGCGCGGCCGCCACACCTACGGCTTCTACCGCAAGATGCGGTTCACCGAGACGGTGGCCGCCACGCCGGACGAGTACGTCGCGCGCGCGGTCGCGATCGCGACCGACGCGGGGCTGCGCGCGCGCCTGCAGGCGGAGCAGGCGGCGCACGCGGACGCGCTCTACGAGGACCGCGGCGCGGTGGCCCAGATCGAGACGTTCTTCGAGCGCGCAGCCGCGCGGCGCTGAGGGGGGCCGCCCCGTAGAATGCGGTGCCGCCCATGAACGCTCCCGCGCCCTCCCGACGCCCGCTCCCCGCTGAGGTGCTCGCCGGCCTGCGCGCGGCGCTCGGCGAGCGCGCGGCCACCGGCGAGAGCGTGCGCGCGCAGTACGGCCGGGACGAGTCGTCGTTCGCGCCGGCGCCGCCCGACGCGGTGGTCTTCCCGCGCTCGACCGACGAGGTGGCCGCGGTCGCGCGGCTGTGCCACGCGCACGGCGTGCCGATGATCCCTTACGGCGTGGGCAGCTCGGTGGAGGGCCACGTGCTCGCGGTGCGCGGCGGCGTCTCGGTCGCCCTCGGGCAGATGAACGAGGTGCTCGCCGTGCACGCGGCGGACCTCGACGCCGTCGTGCAGCCGGGGGTCACGCGCAAGCAGCTCAACGAGGCGCTGAAGGGCACCGGGCTCTTCTTTCCGCTCGACCCCGGCGCGGATGCCTCGATCGGCGGCATGGCCGCGACCCGGGCCTCGGGCACGAACGCGGTGCGCTACGGCACGATGCGCGAGAACGTGCTCGCGCTCACCGTCGTGCTGGCGGACGGCACGGTACTGCGGACCGGCACGCGCGCGCGCAAGTCGTCGGCCGGCTACGACCTCACGCGGCTCTTCGTCGGGTCGGAGGGGACGCTCGGGATCATCACCGAGCTCACCGTGCGCGTGCACCCGCAGCCCGAGGCGATCTCGGCGGCCACCTGCCGCTTCCCCACGGTGCGCGACGCGGTGGAGGCGGTGATCCAGATCATCCAGCTCGGCGTCCCGATCGCGCGCTGCGAGCTGGTGGACGCCGCCGCGATCCGGGCGATCAACCGGCACAGCAAGACGGCGCTGCCGGAAGCGCCGATGCTGTTCTTCGAGTTCCACGGCTCGCCGGCGGGCGTGGCCGAGCAGGCGCGGACGGTCGAGGCGGTCGCCACCGAGCGCGGCGGCGCGGGCTTCGAGTGGTCGGCGACGCCGGAGGAGCGCACGCGCCTGTGGACCGCGCGCCACCACTGCTACTTCGCAACCCTCGGTCTGCGCCCGAACACGCGCGTGGTCTCGACCGACGTCTGCGTGCCGATCTCGCGGCTCGCCGACTGCATCGCCGCGACCGAAGCCGACTGCGCCGCGACCGGGCTGCCGATCGTCCTCGTCGGCCACGTGGGCGACGGCAACTTCCACCTCGGGATCAACGTCGACCCGGCGTCGCACGACGAGATGGCGCGCGCCGAGGCGCTCAACCGGCGGGTCGTGGGACGCGCGCTCGAGCTGGGCGGCACCTCGACCGGCGAGCACGGCATCGGGCTCGGCAAGCGCGAGTTCCTCGAGGCCGAGCACGGCGCGGCGGCGGTGGCGACGATGCGCGCGGTGAAGCGCGCGCTCGATCCGCAGAACCTGATGAACCCGGGGAAAGTGATTCCGGACTAAGGCCCGCGGCGCCGCTTGCGGGCGGGTTCGCGCTCGCCCCACAGCGACGCCACGAAATCGGCGGTGCGCGCGAGATGCGCGCCGAGCAGCCTGGCCGCCTCGTCCGCGTCGCGCGCCAGCGCGGCGTCCATGATCTTCCGGTGCTCGGCGTCGACGTCGCGCGCGAGCGCCGCGCGCGGCCGGACCGCGAGCAGGCGCGCGCGGCGGTAGCGTTCGGTCTGGTCGGCGAGCTGGCCGGCGAGCCGCAGGGTCCACGGCGAGCCGCATGCCGCCACGAGCGCGTGGTGGAACGCGCGGTGGCGGCGCTCCCACAGGTTGGCCGCCTCGAACGCGGCGGCGTCCGTCGGCAGCGGCGTGCGCGTGAGCCGGTGGAAGCTCGCGACCACCCCCGCCTCCCACTCCTCGTCGCCGCGCGCAATCGCGTCCCGCAGCGCGCCGGTCTCGAGCCGCACGCGGGTCGCGGTGAGGTCGCGCAGCTCCTCGAGCGACACCGCTCCCACCGTGAAGCCGCGCTGGCCCTCCGCGCGCAGGAGCCCCTCGGCGGCGAGGCGCATCAAGGCCTCGCGCAGCGGGCTGATGCCGAGGCCGTAGGCCGCCTGGAGTTCGGCGAGCTTGAGGCGCGCCGCGGGCGCGAGACGTCCGGCGAGCACGTCCTCGCGCAGCGCCGCGTAGGCGCGGTCGGCGAGCGTGCGCGCGGACGACACGGACGGATCGGCGCGGTCGGGGACTGTGTTTGTATGCATTCTTAAAATTTATATTGACGGACGTAGTTTATACAAATAGGATGCGCGCCGCAACCACGCCGGAGGACCGCGCCGCATGCCCCCGCCCGCCTACGCCCTCGCCACGGTCGAGCACCAGGGCCGGGCGCACGCCTGCATCGAAAGCGGCGGGCGGTTCTTTCCGCTCGCCGAGCTCGGCCTGCCGGCCGCGCTGGTCGCCGCCTTCGAGCGCTGGCCCGAGCTGGCGGCGAAGGTCGAGCGCGCCGCGGCGTCGCTGCGCGACGGCTGGAGCGCCGCCGAGGTGCGCGTGCTCACGCCGCTGCAGTTCCCGGGCAAGGTGCTCTGCGCGGGCGCCAACTACTACGACCACCTGCAGGAGATGGGCGTGCAGGACCTGCGCAAGGAGGCGCAGCGCCTGTTCTTCTTCTTCAAGCCGCCGCGCAACGCGCTCGTCGGGCCCGGCAAGACGGTGCGCCACCCGGCGCGGTCGAAGATGTTCGACTGGGAGATCGAGCTCGCCGCCGTGATCGGCCGCACGGCGAAGGACCTGACTCCCGAGAACGCGCTCGACTGCGTCGCCGGCTACACGGTCGGGATCGACCTCTCGGCGCGCGACCTCAACCAGGCGCCCGACACGTTCTACAAGCTCGACTGGGTCGCGGGCAAGGCGCAGGACACCTGCTGCCCGCTCGGGCCGCGCATCGTGCCCGCCGCGCTCCTCGGCGACCCGCACGACCTCGCGCTCGAGCTGAAGGTGAACGGCGCGACGAAGCAGTCGGCGCGGACGTCGGGGATGATCTTCGACATCCGCGAGCAGCTCGCCCTCCTCTCCTCGATCATGACCCTCGACCCGGGCGACGTGCTGCTCACCGGCACGCCCGCGGGCGTGGGGTTCCCGAAGCGCACGTTCCTGAAGCCGGGCGACCGCATCACCGCCACGATCGAGAGAATCGGCACGCTCGAAGTCGAGATCGAATGAACCTCAGGAGGACCCCGATGAAACCCCTTCGCTGGCTGGCGCTCGCCGCCGCACTCGTCTCCGCAACCGCCTTCGCGCAGCAGAAGATCCCGCTGCGCTTCTCCACCGCCGGGCCGCCGCAGGACTTCCTCGCCCGCTCGATCCAGCAGTTCAAGGCCGACCTCGAAGCCGCGGCGCCCGAGTTCGACGTGCAGGTGCATCCGGCGAGCACGCTCTTCCGCCAGGGCACCGAGGTGCCGGCGATGCAGCGCGGCAACCTCGAGATGAACACCATGACCACGTTCGAGGTCGCGCAGCAGATTCCGGAGTTCGGCTTCTTCAACCGCGCGTACCTCTTCCGCGACTACGACCACGCCTACAGGACCCTCACCGGCCCTCTCGGCAAGCGCTACGCCGACACGGTCGCGGCGAAGATGGGGATCGTCGTGCTCGCGCCGACCTACCTGGGGACGCGCCAGGTCAACCTGCGCGTGGCGCGCGACGTGAAGGGCCCGACGGATCTCGCCGGCGTGAAGCTGCGCATGCCCGGCGGCCCCGACTGGCTGCTGCTCGGCCAGTCGATCGGGGTGACGCCGACGCCGATGAACATGCCCGAGGTGTACCTCGCGCTGCAGACCGGGACGATCGACGGGCAGGAGAACCCGCCGACGATCGGCAACGCGGCGAAGTTCTTCGAGGTCACCAAGCAGCTCGTGCTCACCTCGCACCTGGTGCAGCCGGTGTTCTACGCGATCGCCAAGCCGTTCTTCGACAAGCTCACCCCCGACCAGCGCAAGAAGCTCACCGCGGCGGCGGTCAAGGCCGCGCGCTGGAACGACGAGCAGCGGCTGAACGACGAGAAGACGATCATCGACGGGCTCGCCGGCCGCGGGCTGACCGTGACCCGCCCGGACCTCGCCCCCTTCCGCGCCAACGCGGACAAGGTCTACGCGGGCGCGGATGCGGCCAAGCCGTGGGACCGCAAGATGATGGAAGAAGTGATGTCGGTCCGCTGAGCGGCCGGACGTGAAGCCGATCGCCGCCGCGGGCGCGCGCGCCGCCGACCGGATCGGCGCCGCGCTCGTCGCCGCGATCCTGGTCGCGGTGATCGCCGGCGTCGCGCGCCGCTACCTCCTCGGCGCGCCGATCGTCTGGATCGACGAGCTGACCTCGGTGCTCTTCCTCTGGGCGGTCTTCTGGACCGCGGCGCTCGTCGTGCCCCTGCGCGAGCACGTGGCCTTCGAGCTCGTCGAGGGCATGCTCCCGCCCGGCGCGCGACGCTGGATCGGCGTCCTGGCCGCGGCGGCCGCCGCGCTCGCGCTCGGGGCCGCCGCGCCGAAGATCGTCGACTTCATCCTGTTCCTCTGGCGCGAGCGCACCCCCGCGCTGCAGTGGCGGCTCGACTTCGTCTTCGCCTGCTTCGCGCTGTTCGTGATCGCCCTCGCCGTGCGTCTCCTCGTCCGCGCGCTGCGGCTCTGCCGCCGCGACTGGCGCGAGGAGCTCGACCCGCCCGCGCCATGAGCGGCGCGTTCCTCACGCTCGTCGCGGTGTTCGTCGGTGCGACGCTGGTGCGCATCCCGATCGCGGTCGCAATGCTGCTCGGGTCGCTCGCCTATCTGGTCGCGGCAGGGCGCGACATCGGCCTCGTGGCCGACCAGATCATGAACTCGCTCCTCGGCGCGTACGTGCTGGTCGCGATCCCGCTCTTCATGCTCGCCGCGAACCTGATGAACGCGAGCTCGATCAGCGATCGCCTGTTCGCCGCTTGCCACCTGCTGGTCGGGCGCATGCGCGGGGGGCTCGCCCAGATCGACGTGCTGGTGAGCGTGCTGTTCGCGAGCATGAGCGGCAGCGCGGTCGCCGACGCCGCGGGCCCCGGCCTGGTGACGATCCGCGCGATGGCCAAGGCCGGCTATCCGCGCGGGTTCGCCGCCGCGATCGTCGCGGCCTCGGCCGTGCTCGGCCCGATCATCCCGCCCTCGATCCCCATGATCCTGTACGCGCTGATGGCGAACGTCTCGGTGGCGGCGCTCTTCCTCGGGGGCGTGCTGCCGGGGCTCCTCCTCGCGGCGGCAATGATGCTGGTCGTCGGCGTCACCGCGGTGCGGCGCGACTTCCCGGTGGAGGCGCTGCCGCCCGCGCCCGAGCGCCCGCGCATCCTCAAGCGCACCATCCTGCCGCTCGGGCTGCCGGTCGTGCTGCTCGGCGGGATCTACTCGGGCGCGTTCACGCCCACCGAGGCGGCCGCGGTCGCCGCGCTCTACGCGCTCGTGCTCGCCGGGGCCTTCTACCGCGAGCTCGGCTGGGGCGAGACGGTGGCGGCGTTCAGCACGACCGCGCGCCAGAGCGCGGTCATCGTGGTGATGATCTGCGGCGCGTTCGCGGTCAACTACGCGGTCACCGCCGAGCAGCTGGACAAGTCGCTGGCGGCGTGGATCGCCGGGCTCGGGCTTTCCCCCGTCGGATTCATGATCGCGGTCAACCTGGTCTTCCTCGTCCTCGGCTGCTTCATCGACGCCACCACGATGCTGCTGGTGCTCGTCCCGGTGCTGCTGCCGACGGTCGCCGCGCTGCAGATCGACCCGGTCTACTTCGGCGTGGTGATGGTGTTCAACGTCACCATCGGGCTCGTCACGCCGCCCTACGGGCTGCTGCTCTTCGTCCTGAGCGCGCTCGCGCGCATCCCGCTGCGCGAGATCGTGCGCGAGTGCTGGGGACTGATCGGGGCGATCGTCGTCGCGCTCGCGCTCGTGGTCGCGTTTCCGTCCCTCGTCCTGTGGCTGCCGCAGGCGCTGGGGTACGCGACGCGGTAGCGCCGGCGGGCACGACAGCCCCGAACCGGCCGACCGGCCGCGCGTCCCGACAGGACGGACACGGGCCGGCGATCCCCCGACGACGGCCGCTCGCCGCGCGCGGACTGCGCGGCGCACGCCTTGCGGGCGAAAGCTTTGGGCTTAGAATGCCCCGGCCCACACGAGGAGGAGGCCCCGATGAGGAGAACCGCGCTCGCACTCGCCGCCGCCCTGCCGCTCGCGTTCGCCGCGCAAGCCGCGGACAAGGTGAAGGTCGGCTTCATCAGCACGCTGTCGGGCCCCAATGCCGCCATCGGCGTGGACATCCGCGACGGCTTCAACCTCGCGGTCAAGCTCGCCGGCGGCAAGCTCGGCGGGCTGCCGGCCGAGGTGATCGTGGCCGACGACCAGCTCAACCCGGACGTCGCCAAGCAGAACGCCGACCGCATGGTGAAGCGCGACCGCGTCGACTTCGTGACCGGCACGGTGTTCTCGAACGTCGTGCTCGCGATCGCGCCGCAGGTGATCGAGTCGAAGACCTTCTTCATCGGCCCGAACGCCGGCCCGGCGCAGTACACCGGCGCGCAGTGCAACCCGTACTTCTTCTCGTCCTCGTGGCCGAGCGAAGCGTACAGCGAGGCGGCCGGCCAGTACGTGACCCAGCGCGGGTTCAAGAGCGTCGTGTTCCTCGCGCCCAACTACCAGGGCGGCAAGGACGCCGCGAACGGGTTCAAGCGCTACTTCAAGGGCAAGCTCGCCGAGGAGATGTACACCAAGCTCGGCCAGCTCGACTACGCCGCCGAGCTGGCCCAGATCCGCGCCGCGAAGCCCGACGCGCTCTACGTCTTCTTGCCGGGCGGCATGGGCGTCAACTTCATCAAGCAGTTCGTCGCGTCGGGGATGTCGAAGGACATCCAGCTGGTGGTGCCGCTGTGGGGCTCGGACCAAGACATCATCCGCGCGGTCGGCGACCCGATGCTCGGCCTGTTCAGTCTCGGGCACTGGACGATCGACCTGGACAACGCCGCCAACCGCAAGTTCGTGGCCGAGTTCGAGAAGGCGTACAAGCGCCTGCCCACCGGCTACGCGGCGAGCGGGTACGACACCGGGCTGCTGCTCGACGCGGCGATCCGCAAGGTGAAGGGGAAGATCGAGGACAAGGAGGCGCTGCGCGCCGCCATCAAGTCCGCGGACTTCAAGAGCGTGCGCGGCGACTTCAAGTTCGGCGCGAACCAGTTCCCGGTGCAGAACTACTATCTCCAGGCGATCACCAAGAACGCCGACGGCAGGATCGTGCACAAGACGGTCGGCACCGTGCTCACCGCCCGCGGCGATGCGTACGTGCAGGACTGCAAGATGAAGTAGGCGCCCGGCCCGCGCCGCGCGAGGGGTGACGCGTCACCCCTTCGCTTCCCCTCCCCCGCCGCACCGTATGTCCGGGATCCTGCTGCTCGAGCAATCGCTGAACGGCCTGCAGTTCGGGCTGATGCTGTTCCTGCTCGCGGCCGGGCTCACGCTCGTGTTCGGGATCATGGACATGATCAACCTCGCCCACGGGTCGCTCTACATGGTGGGCGCGTTCCTCGCGGCCACCTTCGTCGACCTGACCGGGTCGTTCTGGCTCGCGGTGGCGCTCGCGCTCGCCGGCACCGCGCTGGTCGGGATGGCGCTCGAGGTGAGCGTGCTGCGCCGGCTCTACGCGCGCGACCACCTGTCGCAGGTGCTGGCGACCTTCGCGCTGATCCTCGTCGCGAACGAGACGGTGCGCATCGTCTGGGGGCCGCAGCTCCCGCTCGCCGCGCCGCCGGCGCTCGCCGGCCCGGTCGAGATCGTGCCCGGCCTCCAGTACTCGTCCTACCGCCTGGTCATCATCGCGGTCGGGCTCGCGGTCGCGGCCGCGCTCTACTTCGCCATCGCGCGCACGCGCGTCGGCATGCTGGTGCGCGCCGGGGCGTCCAACCGCGAGATGGCGGTGGCGATGGGGGTGAACATCAAGCGCCTCTTCACCATCGTGTTCGGCTGTGCGGCCGCGCTGTGCGCGGTCGCCGGCGCGATGCTCGGCCCGATCCTCGCGGTGCAGGTGGGAATGGGCGAGAACATCCTCATCCTCGCCTTCGTGGTGATCGTGATCGGGGGCATCGGATCGATCCGCGGCGCGCTGGTGGGCGCGCTCCTGGTCGGCGTCGTGGACACCATGGGGCGCGCGTTCCTGCCGCACCTCCTGCGCCAGTTCCTGCGCGCGGACCTGGCCGGGGCGCTGGGCCCTGCGCTCGCGTCCATCCTCATCTACGTGCTCATGGCGGCGATCCTGTTCTGGAAGCCGCAGGGGCTCTTCCCCGCCCGAGGCTGAGATGCGGCGCTGGCTTCCGTTCGCGGTGCTCGCCGCCGCGGCCGCGTTTCCGCTGGTCGCGCGGCCGCTCGGGTGGGACTTCTACATCGGCTTCGCGAGCCGCATCATGATCTACGCGCTCGCCGCCTCCAGCCTCAACCTGGTGCTCGGCTACGGCGGGATGGTCTCGTTCGGGCACGCGGCCTTCGTCGGCGCCGGGGCGTACACCGTCGCGGTCCTCATGGCCGAGGGCGTCGCCTCCGCGTGGGTCGCGTGGCCGCTCGCGGTGGCCCTGGCGGGCGCGCTGGCGGCCGCGATCGGGGCGGTGTGCCTGCGCACGCGCGGCGTGTACTTCATCATGATCACGCTCGCGTTCGCGCAGATGATCTACTACATCGCGGTCGGCATGCGCGCCTACGGCGGCGAGGAGGGCCTCAACCTGCCGACGCGCTCGCAGCTCGGCTTCGGGCTCGACCTCAAGGACGACGTCACTTTCTACTACCTGGTGCTCGCGATTCTCGCCGCGGCGCTCTACGCGCTGCGCCGCACCGTCGGCGCGCGCTTCGGCCGCGTGATCGAGGCGATCCGCGAGAACGAGACGCGCATGGACGCGATCGGCTTCCCGACCTACCGCTACAAGCTCGTGTGCTTCGCGCTCGGCGGCGCGCTCGCGGGGCTCGCGGGCGCGCTGCTCGCCAACCAGAACAGCTACGTGAACCCGAACCTCCTGTACTGGACCCAGTCCGGCACGCTCATGATCATGGTGATCCTCGGCGGCGTCGGCTACCTCTACGGCGGCGTGCTCGGCGCGGTCGCCCTGCTCGTGCTCGAGGAGGTCGTGTCGGGCTACACGATCCACTGGCAGCTCGGCGTCGGCGCGGTCATGCTAGCGATCGTGCTCTTCGCCCCGCGCGGGCTGGCCGGGCTGGCGCAGGGGCGGCGCGATGGCTGAGGCGCTGCTGCGCGTCGAGCGCGTCGCGAAGCACTTCGGCGGTGTCGTCGCGGTCGACGCGGTCAGCCTGGAGGTCGCCGCGGGCGAGATCCACGCGCTGATCGGCCCGAACGGCGCCGGCAAGACGACCCTCGTGCACCTGCTCTCGGGCGCGCTCGCGCCCGACGCCGGGCGCGTCCTCTTCGCAGGCGCCGACGTCACGGCGCGCGCGCTCCACGAGCGCGTCGGGCTCGGGCTCGCGCGCTCCTACCAGGTCACGAGCCTCTTCCGCGGCTTCACCGCGCTCGACAACATGGCGCTCGCCGTGCAGGCGCGCTCGGGTTCCTCGCTGCGGTTCTGGACTCCGGTCGCGTCGGAGCGCGCCCTCTTCGACGAGGCGCGCGCCGTGCTCGGCGAGATCGGGCTCGCCGGACGCGAGCGCGTGCACGCCGGCCAGCTCGCGCATGGCGAGCAGCGCGCGCTCGAGGTCGGGCTCGCGCTCGCGACCCGGCCGAAGCTCCTGCTGCTCGACGAGCCGATGGCGGGCATGGGGCCGGACGAGTCCGAGCGGCTGATCGCGCTCGTCGACGGCCTGAGGGCGCGCGTCGGGGTGCTGCTGATCGAGCACGACATGGACGCCGTGTTCCGGCTCGCCGACCGCATCTCGGTGCTCGTCAACGGCCGGGTGATCGCGACCGGCGGGCCGGAGGAGATCCGCGCGAACGCCGAGGTGAAGCGGGCGTATCTGGGCGAGGAGCAACCCGCTTGACCGAGCCCCTCCTGCGGGTGGAAGGCCTCGAAACCGCCTACGGCACGAGCCAGGTGCTGTTCGGCCTCGCGCTCGAGATCCGCGCCGGCGAGGTGGCAACGCTGCTCGGGCGCAACGGCATGGGCAAGACCACCACCCTGCGCTCGATCATGGGCCTCACGCCGGCGCGCGCCGGCGCGATCACCTTCCGCGGCGAACGCATCGAGCGCCGCGCGGCCGACGCGATCGCGCGCGCCGGCATCGCGCTCGTGCCGGAGGGGCGGCAGATCTTCCCCAACCTCACCGTGCGCGAGAACCTGGTCGCGTTCGCCGACAACCGCTGCGGCGCGCGCGACCCCTGGACGCTGGAGCGCGTCTACGCGCTCTTCCCGCGGCTCGCGGAGCGCGCCGACAACCTGGGAAACCAGCTCTCGGGCGGAGAACAGCAGATGCTCGCGATCGGCCGCGCGCTGATGACCAACCCCCACCTGCTCGTCCTCGACGAGGCCACCGAGGGCCTCGCGCCCCTCATCCGCGAGGAGATCTGGCGCTGCCTCGCCGCCCTCAGGGCCGCGGGCCAGACGATCCTCGTCGTCGACAAGTACGTCGAGCGGCTCGTGCGCGTGGCCGACCGGCACACGATCGTCGAGCGCGGGCGCGTCGCGTGGCAGGGCAGCTCCGCCGAGCTCGACGCCGACCGCGGGCTGTGGCATCGGTATCTCGGGGTTTGAGCCCTTCGACAGCGTGCTCTCGGCGCGCCCCGCCCGCCCCGGCCCCGGCCGGGGTTTTCGTTTGCGCGGCGACGACGGCGCGTATGATGCGCATCTCGATCCGCGCCGGGAGACCCGCATGTCGGCCAACCTGAAGTCCGTCGCGACGCCCGCGGTGCGCGAGCGCGTGAGCAGCGAAGAGTGGGCGGTGCGCGTCGATCTCGCCGCGGCCTACCAGCTCGCGGCGCAGTTCCGCTGGACGGACCTCATCTACACGCACTTCTCGGCGCGCGTGCCCGGCGCCGAGCATTTCCTCATCAACGCCTACGGCCTCATGTTCGACGAGATCACCGCGTCGAACCTGGTGAAGATCGACCACGCGGGCAAGATCATCGACGATCCGACCGGCCTCGGCTACAACGAGGCCGGCTTCGTGATCCACGGCTGCGTCCACGAGGCGCGGCCGGAGATCAGCTGCGTCCTCCACACGCACACGCGCGCCGGCGTCGCGGTCTCGGCGCAGAAGTGCGGGCTGCTGCCGCTCAGCCAGCACGCGACCCGCGTCATCGCGCAGCTCACCTACCACGACTACGAGGGCATCGCCCTCGAGATGGACGAGCGCACCCGGCTCGCGCGCGACCTCGGCCCGACCTCCAAGGCGATGATCCTGCGCAACCACGGCCTGCTCACGGCCGGCGAGTCGGTGCGCGAGGCCTTCGAGCTGATGTACTACCTCGACTGCGCGTGCCAGATCCAGGTCGACGCGCTCTCCGGGGGCGTGGACAACGCGCTCCTCATGAGCGCGCAGGCGGCCCGCACCGCGGTCGAACAGTTCGAACGCCCGGACCGCCCGTCGGTCCACAAGGACTGGCCGGCGCTGCTGCGCCTGCTCGACCGCAAGGGCATCGACTACCGCAGCTAGCCCCCGCCGCACGTGCCCGAGGCCGACATCGTCATCGTCGGGGCCGGCATCGCCGGCGCCTCCGCGGCGTACGCGCTCGCCCCGCACGCGCGGGTCGTCGTGCTCGAGCGCGAAGAGCGTCCCGGCTACCACTCGACCGGCCGCTCGGCGGCGCTCTTCTCCGCCACGTACGGCAACGCGCCGGTGCGCGCGCTCGCCCGCGCCGCGCGCGCCTTTCTCGAGTCGCCGCCGGCGGGGTTCGCCGCGAACCCGTTGCTCGCACCGCGCGGCAGCGCCGTCTACGGCGGCGCGGCGCAGGCCGACGCGCTCGCGGCGCGCTGCGCGGAGTGGCGCGCGACCGGCACCGAGGTGCGCATGCTGTCGGGCGCCGAGGTGCGCGCGCTCGTCCCGCCGCTGCGCCCCGGCGTCGCCGAGATCGGCATTCTCGAACCGGGGGCGCGCGACATCGACGTCGACGCCCTGCACCAGGGCTTCCTGCGCGGCGCGAAGGGCGCGGGTGCGGCGTTCGTGCTGAACGCCGAGCTGCGCGCGGCCGAGTTCGGCGGCGGCCGCTGGCGGCTGCAGACGGGCGCGGGGGAGTTCGGCGCGCGCGTGCTCGTGAACGCGAGCGGCGCCTGGGCCGACGAGGTCGCACGCATTGCCGGCATCGCCCCGCTCGGCATCCGGCCCCTGCGCCGCACCGCGGTGACCTTCGAGTGCGCGCGCTTCGGGAGCCCGCAGGCCTGGCCCATGGCGGTCAACGCCGACGAGACGCTGTACTTCAAGGCGGACGCGGGGCGTTTCCTCGCCTCGCCGGCCGACCAGACGCCGACGCCGCCGTGCGACGCCCAGCCGGAGGAGATCGACGTCGCGACGCTGCTCGACCGGCTGGAGCGCGAGACGCTGTTCGAGGTGAAGCGGCTGACGGCGAAGTGGGCGGGGCTGCGCAGCTTCGCCCCCGACCGCACGCCGGTGTGCGGGTTCGATCCGCGGCAGGCGGCCTTCTTCTGGCTCGCCGGCCAGGGCGGTTACGGGATCAAGACCTCGCCCGCGCTCTGCGCCCTCGCGGCCGCGTTGATCCTGGGGCGGCCGCTTCCCGCGGCGCTGGGCGACGAGGGGGTCGATCCGGCCGTGCTCTCGCCCGCGCGCCTGCGCGGCGGGGCCTGATCGCGCCCCGGGCGCGCGGAACGCATCACGCGCGCAGCGGCGGCCGGCTCACCCGGACGGCTGCGCGCGCAGCAGCGGGCGCAGCGCGACGAGCCCGAGCGCGGGCCCTGGCGCGAGCGCGAGGAACAGCCACGCGGGCGGCACGCTCGCCGCGAGCGCGCTCAGGAGCTGGATGGATGCGATGGTGATCGAGAAGCCGATGCAGTTGCCGATGGTGAGCGCGGAGCCGACCAGCTGGCGCGGCGCGTAGCGCGCGTTGAGCGCGGAGAACTGCGGCGAATCGCCGACCACGACGACGCCCCAGAACACGAGGAAGGCGAGGAAGAGCGGCGTCGGCGCCCCGAACGCGAGGGGCGAGAGCACGCAGCACGCGCCCGACGCCGCGAGCTGCGCGAACGCGACGCGCGCGCTGCCCGCGCGCAGGCTGATGCGCCCCCCGACGGCGCAGCCGACGAATCCCGCCGCAATGACGACGAACGCCCAGAGCGGGACGTTCAGCCCCGCCGCGGCGCGCGCCGCGAGCACGACCGGCACGAACGCCCAGAACGCGTACAGCTCCCACATGTGCCCGAAGTACCCGAAGCACGACGCCCGGAACTCGCGCGAGCGGAAGATCACCGCCAGCGCGCGCGGGTCGAATTTCGCGCCCCGGGCGAGGAACGGGCCGTCGGGCACGAAGACGAGCATGACGAGCCCGCCGAGCGCCGCGAGCGCCGAGACCGCGACCAGCACGGCGCCCCACGGCAGCGCCTGACCGAGCCCGCGCAACAGGTGCGGGAAGGCCGTGCCGATGACCAGCGCTCCGACGAGCAGGCCGAGCGCATGGCCGAGGTCGCGCTGATACCACCCGGAGGCGATCTTCATCCCGACCGGGTAGATGCCGGCGATGAAGAACCCGGTGAGAAAGCGGAACGCGAGCAGCGTGGCGAGGCCCTCGCCGAGGGCGTAGATCCCGAGATTGAAGAGCGCGCCGAGGAGCGAGCAGGCGAAGAACACGAGCCGCGGCGAGACCAGGTCCGAGAGCGCGAAGAACGCGAACGCGAGCGTGCCCGCGATGAAGCCGAGCTGCACCGCGGAAGTCGCGTAGCCGAGCGCCGCGGGCGCGAGTCCCCACGCGGCCTGCAGGTCGCCGAGCACCGCGTTGCCGGCGAACCACAGCGACGTGCCCGCGAACTGCGAGAGCACGATCGCGGGCAGGATCCAGGGCGGCCGGCGGACGGCGACGGCTCCGGCCGAGGCGCGCGGCGCGTCGCTCACGGGTGCGGGAGCGCGATCGGCTCGATCAGCCGCGGACCCTCGGCGCCGCGGCCGTTGATCGCCGTGCTCACCGGCGCGTACCGGAAGTCGGTCGCCGCGCCCGCCACGATCGCGGCCACCCGCGCCGCATCGGTGAGCGCGGGGTCCACCCACTCCGCGTGGGCCGCCGCCGGCAGGACCACGGGCATGCGGTCGTGGACCTCGCCCACCCTGCCCGCGGCCGCGCGGGTGAGGATCGCGCAGCTCAGCGCCGCCGCCTCGGCCTCCGGCGCGCGGCGCGCGGCCATGAGCCCCGCGAAGCAGAACGGCGCGCCGTCCGCGCGGCGCATGAAGTACGGCTGCTTGTAGCGCTTCACCTCGCCGGTCGCGCGGTCGATCCGCTCCATTTCGCGCCATTCGTACCAGCCCTCGGCCGGGATCAGGCAGCGCGCGCGGCGGTACGCGTCGCGCCACATCGGCTTCGCCGCGGCCTCCTCCGAGCGCGCGTTGATCGTCGACTGCGGCGCCCGCGCCTCCTTCCACCAGTGCGGGATGAATCCCCACCGCGCCATCACGAGCTCGAGCGCGCCCGACCCCGGCGCCGCGCGCAGGATCGGCACGGGGGTGGTCGGCAGGACGTTGTAGCGCCGCTCGAACGGATCGCCGCTCGCGCGGCCGACGTGCCACGCGCGCTCGATCGCGGCGGAGTCGGGATGGACGTAGCGGCCGCACATGACGCCATTGTCCGCGTTTCGACGCCCCGGGGACCGGGCGTGCCCGGCGGCGATCGGACCGGAACAATCTCACGCCCGCACGGGCCGGCCGCGATCCGCACGGCACTACGCCCGCTCGCGTCCCGCCGCGCGCGGGTAGAAAGGCGCTGACGCCGGCGCTGCCGGCAGCCGATTGCAGGAGGAACCATGGCCATCAGACACCTCGTCGTCGCGGCGGCGGTCGCGAGTCTCGCGCTGATCGCGAGCGACGCGGACGCAAAGGGCGTCAAGTTGAGATCGAAGTCGGGCGCGAGCGCGTCGAGCGACACCGCGGCCGCGGCGAAGAAGACCGTCCGCGACGAGGACCCGGCGTTCAGCGCGGACAGCCTCAAGAAGACGAAGAAGCCCGCAGCGGACGACCGGAACGCCGACTCCGGCTCCGGCTCCGGCATCACGATCAACGCGTCGCGCATGCGGGCGTCGTCGCAGCAGGCCGCGCCTTCCGGCGGCCCGGCGATCGTCCCCGCCTCGGCGGCCGCCACACCCGCCGGCGCGGCGCCCGCCGCCGACGAGGGGGCGAAGCGCGAGCGGGCCGCGGAGCTCGCCGCCCTCCAGCGCAAATTCGACGAGGAGACCCGGGCGCGGCAGGCCGAGGCGTCGCGCCGCAAGGCGGCCGAAGCCGACGCCGAGCGCAAGCGCGCCGCCCAGCAGGAAGAGGCCCGCCGCGCGGCCGAAGCGAAGCAGCGCGAGGCGCGCCGGACGCAGCACGCCTCCGCCCCACCGGCGTGCGTCATCATGCCGGCGATGTCGGACGAAGACCTCGCGAAGTGTCGCGGGCGCTAACGGCGCCCTGCTCGGGCCCGGAAACGGACCCGACTCAACGAAGAGCGGCGGGCAACCGCCGCTCTTCGTTTTCGGGGTCGCGCCCGCCGGATCGGGGAAAAGCCGCGGGACCGACCGCGTCGCCCGGCCGCGTCGCCCGGCCGCGGCTTGCCCCGCGTGCAGCGGGACGCTATGTTCGGCCCCTCTTCTCGCACGCCGCGCCGATCGATGCCCGCGACCCGCCCCACCGGCCTTCTACCGCACCGCGGCCGCGGCGCCCCGACGCGCGCGCGCATCGGCTGATGCGACCGCGATCGATCATCGAGAAGATCTGGGACGCCCACCTCGTCGCCGAGCTGGGCGACGGGCAGGCACTGCTGCACGTCGACCGCGTCTTCCTGCACGAGCTCACCGGGCCGCAGGCGCTCGCGGCGCTGGCCGCGGCCGGCCGCGCGGTGGCCCAGCCCGCGCTCGTGTTCGGCGTCATCGACCACATCGTCGCAACCGGGCCCGGTCTGAGCGGGAGCGCGCGCGAGCAGGCCGGCGCAGCGTTCATCCGCAGCTTCCGGGACCTCGCGCGCCGCGCCGGCGTGCGGCTCTTCGATCTCGACGACCCGCGCCAGGGCATCGTGCACGTGGTCGCGCCCGAGCAGGGCATCGCGCTGCCCGGGTGCACGCTGGTGTGCCCCGACAGCCACACCTGCACCGTGGGCGGCATCGGCGCGCTCGCCTGGGGCATCGGCTCCACCGAATGCGAGCACGCGGTCGCGACGCAGACCCTCGCGCGGCGGCGCCCCGGGACCATGCGCGTCGAGTTCCGCGGGCGGCCCGCAGCCGGCGTCACCGCGAAGGACATGATCCTCGCGTTGATCGGCAGGTACGGCGCCGCGGGAGGCGCGAGCCGCGCGATCGAGTTCTGCGGCGAGGCGGTGGCCGGGCTCGGCGTGGAAGCGCGCCTCACGCTGTGCAACATGGCGGTCGAGTTCGGCGCGTGGACCGGGCTCGTCGCGCCCGACGACACGACCATCGAGTGGCTCGCGGGCCGCCCGTTCGCGCCGCGCGCGGCGCACTGGGAGGCGGCGGTCGCGCACTGGCGCGCGCTCGCCACGGACGACGGCGCGCGCTGGGACGCGCAGCTCGACCTCGACTGCGCGGCGCTCGCGCCGCAGGTCACCTGGGGCACGAGCCCCGCGCACGTGGTCGGCATCGACGGCGTCGTGCCCGATCCCGCAGCGGCGCCCGACGCGACGGCGCGCGCCGGGATCGAGCGCGCGCTCGCCTACATGGACCTCCGGCCGGCCCAGCCCCTCGCCGGGCTCCCGATCGAGGCGGCGTTCATCGGCTCGTGCGCCAACAGCCGGCTCCCGGACCTGCGCGCGGCGGCGGCGCTCCTGCGCGGCCGGCGCGTGGCGCCGGGCGTCAAGGCGCTGGTGGTGCCGGGCTCGACCGCGCTCAAGCGGGCGGCGGAGGCCGAGGGGCTCCACCGCGTGTTCGCGGCGGCGGGGTTCGAGTGGCGCGAGAGCGGCTGCTCGCTCTGCTTCCACTCCGGCGGCGACAGTTTCGGGGCCGCCCGCCGCGTCATCACCAGCACCAACCGCAACTTCGAGGGCCGGCAGGGGCCGGGCGTGCGCTCGCACCTCGCGAGCCCGCTCACCGTCGCGGCCTCGGCGGTCGCCGGCCGCATCGCCGACCCGCGCGCGCTCGCGCCACGCTGATGGAACGGTTCGTCCGACTCCAGGCGCTCGCTGCGCCGCTGCTGCGCCCGAACGTCGACACCGACGTGATCATTCCGGCACGCGAGATCACCTCGCCCACGCGCGCGGGCTACGGCGAGAAGCTCTTCTCCTCGTGGCGCTACCTCACGCCCGACCGCCGGCCGAATCCGGATTTCGTGCTGAACCGGCCGCCGTTCGAGCGCGCGCAGATCCTCCTCGCCGGCGACAACTTCGGGTGCGGCTCCTCGCGCGAGATGGCGGTGTGGGCGCTGCGGCAGTTCGGCTTCCGCTGCGTGATCGCGCCGTCGTTCGGCGCCATCTTCCAGGCGAACTGCCATCGCAACGGCGTGCTCCCGGTCGTGCTGCCCGCAGCGGTCGTGGAAGCGCTCGGCGCGGAGGCCGGCGCGGGCACGCTCGAGCTCGACGTCGATCTGGAAGCCTGCACCGTCGGCGCGTCCGGGGGACGCGTCTTCGGCTTCGAGATCGGCGCGACCGAGCGCGCGATGCTGCTCGCCGGGCTGGACGAGATCGGCCTGACGCTCGCGCGCCGCGACGCGATCGCCGCGTTCCAGGCGCGCGATCGGGACGCCCGGCCGTGGATCTGGTCCCTGTAGAATGCGGCCGAGGAGGGAGACCATGAAGCACACGACACGGCTCGCCGTCGCGATGCTGGCGCTCGCCCCGGCGCTCGCGTCGGGTGAGGAACTCGATCTCGGGCAGGTGCTCGACAAGGGCGCGGTGAAGCTGGGGAAGGCGGACCTCGAGGGGCTCATCCCCGGCAGCACGACGAAGTTCTCGCAGTGGACCACCGGGCCGCGCGGACAGGCCAACGTCGAATACAGCTGGGAGAACCCGCCGGACGGCGCCTCCTTCCGCGCCTACGGCCGCGGACAGCAGACCAGCTTCGACGGCACGGGAACGTGGTCGATTTCCCGCGACGGACGCTATTGCTGGGACATCACCTTCACCCGCCAGTGGAAGACCTGCCGGTTCGTGTTCAAGGCCGGCGACGGTTACTACCTGTCGCCCGCGGCGGACGACCGGGCCGCGAAGGCGCTCTCGGTGAAGTTCTCGAAGTGACCGCAGTCGCTTCAGCGCGGGTCCGACCGGGCGCGAGCCCCGCGTAGCGCTGCGCCAGGTCTCCGGCGTCGGCCTGCCGCGCCCTGCGCGGAGGATCGGCGCCGCGACGGGCCCCGCCGCCGCCGCGTCAGCCCGCGCCCAGCCGCTCGTGGATCCAGCGCGCCACCGCGAGCGTGCGCGCGTCGTCGCCGCTGCGCCCGATCACCTGGAGCCCGACCGGCAGCCCGCTCGGCCCGGTCGCGACCGGCACGGTGACGCAGGGCACGTGCAGCAGGGTCCACACGCGGTTCATCACCGGGTTGCCGGTGGACTCGAGTCCGACCGGCGCCTCGCCGGTCGTGCTCGGCGCGAGCAGCACGTGGCACGCGTCGAAGACGCCGGGCAGCGCCGCGCGGGCGAGGTGCGCGAGCTCGCGCGCGCGGTCGTAGCGCGCGGCGGTGACCTGCGCGCCCGCGTCGAGCAGCTCGCGCAGGCGCGAGCTCAGCCGGCCGTTGTGGTGCGCGCGCTCGAAGCCGAGGTTGCGCGCGATCTCGTAGCCGAGGATGTCGCCGTGCGCGTCGCCGAGCGGCGCGAAGTCGGCGGGCAGATCGACCTGGATGACGCGCGCGCCCGCCGCCGCGAGCCCGCGCGCGGCCGCGTCCATCGCCGTCGCGACCTCCGGCCGGGTCTCGCGCCAGTCGTGCGTGCGGCACAGGCCCACCCACGGGCGCTCGGCGCGCGCGAGGTCCACCAGCTCGTCGCGGCCGCAGAGCGCGCCGACCATCAGCGCGGCGTCGTCGACGGTGCGCGCGATCGCGCCCACCGTGTCGAGGCTCTCGGACAGGAGCTTCACGCCGGCGCGGCTCAGCGTGCCGAAGGTGGGCTTGTACCCGACCACCCCGCAGAAGCTCGCCGGCCGGATGATCGAGCCCACCGTCTGCGTGCCGAACGCGAGCGGCACCATCCCGTCGGCGACCGCCGCCGCCGAGCCGCTCGACGAGCCGCCGGGCGTGTGCTCGAAGTCGTGCGGGTTGACGGTGGCGGCCGGCGCGAAGGTGGCGAACTCGGTGGTGACGGTCTTCCCGACGACGATCGCCCCCGCGGCGCGCGCCGACGCGACCACCGCCGCGTCCCACGCGGGGCGATGCCCCGCGTAGATCGACGAGCCGTACGCGGTCGGCATGTCCGCGGTGTCCATCAGGTCCTTCACGCCGAGCGGCAGGCCGTGCAGCGGCCCGCGCACCGGCCCGGCATCCAGCGCCTGCGCCTGGTGGCGGGCGCGCTCGGGGTCGAGGAACGCCCAGGCGTGGAGCGCCGGCTCGCGCGCGGCGATGCGCTCGAGCGCCGCCTCGAGGACGTCGGCCGCGCGCAGCTGGCGCGACCGGAGCCAGGCCGCGATCTCGGCCGCGGGCACGCGCGTCAGATCCTTCATGGGGCGGGCTCCCTCGTGCGGCGGCCGGCGGCCCGCGCGTCGGCGGGCGCCATGCCAGTGCCGGGCAGTCCGACTCCGATCGCCATCTCGGGGACGCCTCCTGATCGGGAGGCGAAGTATGCGCCGTACGGCGAGCGTGCGCTGCGCGTGCGGCTAAACTAGCGCGCTCCCTCCGCCCAAGGCATCAGCCATGAACGCGCCCCGCTCCGCCCCGACGCGCCCCGACGCCGACCTCATCCGCACGCTCGAGGCCGCGGACTACCACCCGCTGTGGGACCGGTACAAGCGCATCACACCGGTCGCGCCGCGCAGCCGCGACCTGCCGATGCACTGGCGCTGGCGCGAGTTCGAGCCGCTCGCCGAGCGCGCGGCGAAGGAGGTTCCGATCGAGGACGTGGAGCGGCGCGCGCTCATCATGACCAATCCGGCGTTCGGCGGCGACACGGTGACGACGTCGAACCTGATCGGGGCGTTCACCATCCTCGAACCGGGCGACCACGCCGTGCCCCACCGGCACACCGCCGCCGCGATCCGCTTCGCTACGCGCGCCGAGGGCGCGGTGACGATCGTGAACGGCCGGCGCTGCGAGATGAGGGACGGCGACCTCGTGCTGACCCCGCCATGGTGCTGGCACGGGCACATCAACGAGTCGGACCGGCGCACCTACTGGTTCGACGCCGCGAACATGCCGCTCGTCTGCGGGCTGGAGGCGAACTTCTTCGAGCCCGGCCGGCGCGACGACGCGAAGTTCTGGGATGTGGACGAGGGCGACGAGCGGCTCTACCGCGCCGCGGGCCTCGCCCCCGCGTCCGACCCGCCGCGGCCGGCGCATTCGCCCAAGTACCGCTACCCGGGCGAGGAGACGCGCCGCGTCCTCGCGGCGCTCGCGCCCGGCGCGGACGGCGCGCGCACGCTGCGCTACGTGCACCCGCAGACCGGCGGCCCGGTGATGCCGACGCTCGACTGCTACGCGATGCGCCTCGCCGCCGGCGCCACCACGCAGCCGGTGCGCGCCACCTGGAACGCGATCGTGCTGGTGGTGGCGGGCGAAGGCCGCTCGACCGTCGGCGAGCGCACTTTCGAGTGGGCGCGGCACGACGTGTTCACCGTCCCGCACTGGACCTGGGCCGCGCACACCGCGTCCGGCGGGTCGGCGGACCTCTTCCTGGTGACCGACCGCGCAGTGTACGAGGCGCTCGACCTCGCGCGCGTCGAGCGGCAATGAGGGAGGGGATCGGCGCGCGCGTCCTGCGCACCGAGGACCGGCGCTTCCTCACCGGCCGCGGCGAGTTCGTCGCCGATCTCGCGCTTCCCGGCGCGCTGCACTGCGCGATCGTGCGCTCACCGCACGCGCACGCGCGCATCCGGGCGCTCGACGCGCGCGCCGCGGTGGAAGCGCCCGGGGTGGCGGCGGTGCTCACCGGCGCGGACATGGCCGCCGACGGCGTGGGGCCGATGCGGACCCTGTGGCCGATCCGGTCGCACGACGGCACGCCGATGGCGGAGCCGCCGCGCTGGGCGCTCGCCCGTGACACCGTGCGGCACGTGGGCGAGCCGGTGGCGGTCGTGCTCGCCGACGGCCGCGCCGCGGCGCTCGACGCGGCCGAGCGGGTCGAGGTCGATTACGAGCCGCTTCCCGCGCTCGCGTCGGCCGCGGACGCCGCCGCCGACGGCGCGCCGCATCTTCACGCCGCAGCGCCGGGCAACGTGTGCTTCCGCTGGCAGCGGGGCGACGCGGCCGCGGTGGAGCGGGCTTTCGCGACCGCGGCGCACGTGGTCGAGCTCCACCTGCGCAACCCGCGCATCGCGGGATGCGCGCTCGAGCCGCGCGCGGTGGCGGCGCTCCCCGGCGCCGACGACGCCTCGCTCACGCTCTACGCGACCACGCAGGTGCCGCACCACCTCCGCCGCCTGGTCGCCGAGGAGCTCGGCTGGCCCGAGGTCGCGCTGCGCGTGATTGCGCCCGACGTCGGCGGGGGGTTCGGCTACAAGGGCAAGCACTACCCGGAGGAGACGATCGTCGCTTGGGCGGCGCGCCGCCTGCGCCGCCCGGTGCGCTGGGTAGCGACGCGGACCGAGAGCTTCGTCTCCGACCTGCAGGCGCGCGACCACGACACCCGCTGCGCGCTCGCCCTCGACCGGGACGGACGTTTCCTGGGGCTGCGCGTGGACACGCGCGCCAACCTCGGCGCCTACGTCTCGACGGTCGGGGCAGCGATCCCGAGCGCGATCTATTCCGCCCTGCTCGCCGGCGTCTACGCCACGCCGGCGATCCACGTCGAGGTCACCGGCCTCTTCACCAACACGGTGCCGACCGACGCCTACCGCGGGGCGGGGCGGCCCGAGGCCTGCTTCGTGCTCGAGCGCCTGGCGGACGAGGCGGCGCGCGCGCTCGGCCTCGACCGCGCGGAGATCCGCCGCCGCAACCTCGTCCCCGTCTCCGCCATGCCGTACCGGACGCCGATCGGGCCGACCTACGACTGCGGCGACTTCCCGCGCGTGTTCGCGCGCGCGCTGGCGCTCGGCGACTACGCCGGGTTCGACGCGCGCCGCGCGGCATCCGCCACCCGCGGCCGCGCGCGCGGGATCGGCATCGCGTGCTTCGTGGAGTCCTCGGGCGTGGCGCCGTCGAAGCTCGCCGGCGCGCTCGGCGCGCGCGCCGGGTTCTTCGAGTCGGCCGAGGTGTGCGTCGACGCGACCGGCGCGGTGCGGGCCGCGCTCGGCACGCACAGCCACGGGCAGGGGCACGCGACGACGTTCGCGCAGATCCTCGCGTCGCGCCTCGGCGTGCCGCTCGCGCGCATCCGCATCGTCGAGGGCGACACGGCGGCGGTGCCGTACGGCACCGGCACCTTCGGCTCGCGCTCGCTGGCGGTGGGCGGGTCGGCGCTGCACGCCGCCACCGCGAAAGTCATCGACAAGGGCCGGCGCATCGCGGCGCACCGGCTCGAGGCGGCCGAGGCCGACGTCGCGTTCGCGGACGGACGCTACGCCGTCGCGGGCACCGACCGCGCGATAACGTTCGGCGAGGTCGCGCGCGCCGCGCACACCGCCCACGACCTGCCTTCGGGCGTCGAGCCCGGCCTGCAGGAGAGCGCGTTCTACGACCCGTCGAACTTCGCGTTCTCGAACGGCGTCCACCTCTGCGAAGTCGAGGTGGACCCCGAGACCGGCGTGGTGCAGCTCGCGGGCTACGCGGCGGTGGACGACATCGGCACGGTGATCAACCCGATGATCGTGGAGGGACAGCTGCACGGCGGGGTGGCGCAGGGCGCGGGCCAGGCGCTCGCCGAGGCCTGCGTCTACGACGCCGGCGGCCAGCTCCTCTCGGCCTCGTTCCAGGATTACGCGCTGCCGCGCGCCGACGAGCTGCCCGACCTCGTCTCCGAGAACGACGAGAGCCAGCCGTGCACCCACAATCCCCTCGGCGCGAAGGGCTGCGGCGAGGCGGGCACGATCGCCGCGCCGGCGGCGATCGTCAACGCGATCCTGGACGCGCTCGCGCCGCTCGGCGTGGACGCGATCGAGATGCCTGCTACGCCGCAGCGCGTGTGGCAGGCGATCGCGCGGGCGCGGCGGGAGCAGGCGGCGGCGGGGTAGGCAGCGCGGGCCCTCCGGCGGTTTGACCGTTCGGGCCGATGCGGCTAGACTCTCTGTATCTCAATTGTGATACAGGAGCTGTGATGGCCGTCTCGCTCAGGATTCCCGAGGAAGTCAAGAAGCGCGTTGCCAGGCTCGCGCGCGCGCGCGACCTCACGCCGCACGCATTCATGCTCGAAGCGATCCGGGAGAAGGTCGAGGCCGAGGAAGCGCGTGCGTCATTCCACGCCGCGGCGAAGCAGCGCCTCGCCAGGATGAAGCGGAGCGGCACCGGCATCCCGGCCGACGAGGTCTTCGAGTACTTTCGCAAGCGCGCCGCCGGCAGAGTGACCGAACGCCCTAGAGCGCGCAGGATCGCGTGATCCTTTTCGACAGCGGTGCGCTCGATGACCTCGAGCGCATCTTCGAGTTCAATTTCGAGCGCGATCCCGCCACTGCGCTCGAGCACATCGACAAGATCCGCAGCGCGGTGTCGATCCTCAATGCGCACCCGGAGATCGGACGGTTGCTGGGGCGCGGATCGGCCCTGCGGGAGCTCGTGATTTCGCACGGCAAGACCGGCTACATCGCGCTCTACGAGCATTCGCCGGTCGATGGCGTGATTCGGATCGTCGCGGTCCGCCATCAGCGCGAGGCGGGGTACCGAGGGCGCTGAGGGCGCGGGTCCCCGGCCTGGCCGGGCCGCCGGGTTCGGCTCGCGCTACAGCCCGAACGCCCGCGGCAGCCACAGCGACAGCGCCGGCACGTAGGTCACGATCAGCAGGGCGAGGCACATCGCGCCGTAGAAGGGCCACAACTCCTTCGACACTTCCTCCATCGTCACCTTCCCGATCGCGCAGCCGACGAACAGCGTCGGTCCGACCGGCGGGGTGATGAGCCCGATGCCGAGGTTGATGATCATGATCATCCCGAAGTGCACCGGATCGACCCCGAAGGTCTTCATCACCGGCAGCAGGATGGGCGTGCAGATCAGCAGCATCGGCGCCATGTCCATGAACGTCCCGAGCACGAGCAGCAGGACGTTCACCAGCAGCAGCATCACGTACTTGTCGCTGGTGAGCGTCAGGAAGAACTGCGTCGCCTTGGCCGGGATCTGCATCAGCGCCATCAGGTAGCCGAACGCCACCGAGAAGCCGATCAGCATCATCACCATCGCGACCGTCTTCACCACCCGGTGGACGAGGCGCGGCAGGTCCCGCCACTTGTAGTCGCGGTACACGAACATCGTGACCAGGAACGCGTACACGCACGCCACCGCGGCCGACTCGGTCGCGGTGAAGATCCCGGAGAGGATCCCGCCGAGAATGATCACGATCGTGACCAGCCCCCAGACCGCGTCGAGCGCGATGCGCACCGACTGGCCCCAGGTGATCGGCTCGGCCTTCGGCATCTCGCGCTTGCGCGCGAGCCACAGCACCAGGCCCACCAGGCACAGTCCGAACAGCAGGCCGGGGAAGACGCCGGCCAGGAACAGCGCGCCAATTGACACCGTTCCGCCGGCGGCGAGCGAGTAGATGACCGCGTTGTGCGACGGCGGGATCACCACCGCCTGCACCGACCCGCAGATCGTGAGATTGGTGGCGAACACCCGCGAGTAGCCCTGCTTCACCATCTGCGGGATCATCACCGAGCCGATCGACGCGGTGTCGGCCACCGACGAGCCCGAGATGCAGCCGAACATCGTCGAGGCGAGGATGTTGACGAGCGCGAGCCCGCCGCGGATCCAGCCGACGAACACCTTCGCCAGGTTGATGAGGCGCGCCGCCATTCCGCCTTCGGCCATGATCGCGCCGGCGAGCACGAAGAACGGGATCGCGAGCAGCGCGAAGTCGTCGGTGCCGTCGGAGATCTTGAGCATCACCGCCTCGGCGGGGATGTCGATCCAGAGGGCGCCGATCAGCGCCGCCAGGCCGAGGCAGTAGGCGACCGGCACGCCCAGCGCCGCGAGCAGGCAGAACGAGCCGATCAGGACCAGGGCGTCCACCGCCTCACTCCACCGCCGTGGGCTCGTCCCGGTACATCACCGAGGTCTCCGGCGGTTCGCCCACCCACAGCCGCTCGACGATGAAGAGCAGCGTGATCAACCCCCCGAGCGGAATCGGCGCGTAGTTCAGTCCCACCGGAAACCAGGGGAACTCGGCGAGGCCCTGGTGCCAGGTCGCCTGCACGAGCTTGCCGCCGTGGACGACCATGAAGACGCAGGCGACGATCATCGACAGCTCGATCAGCCACTGCATCGCCCGGCCGACGCTGCGCGGCACCGCCTCGATCAGGGCCCTGACCGCGATGTGCGCGTTGGCGCGGAACACCGCGGCGCCGCCCACGAACGAGAACAGCACCATCAGGATGACCGCGAACGGCTCCGGCCAGCTCGCCGCGGAGTTCAGGACGTAGCGCGTGAACACGCCGTACGGGATCGCCAGCGTGATCAGGACGAGCGCGACGCCGGAGACGGCGATGCAGGCGACGTAGAGCCGCTCCATCGCCCGTGCATAGCGGGCCTTCAGCTCCATGACGTGAGCTTCCCGGGCGGAGCGAGGCCGCGCGGGCGGCCGCGCTCCGGGGCGCGCGCGGGACGCGCGGCTACTTGGTGTCCTCGATGCGCTTGATCAGCGCGGCGTACTTGGCGCCGTACTTCTCGCGCACCGGTCGGGTGGCCTCGTAGAACGCCTTCTTGTCGACCTCGACGAACTGCACGCCGGCCGCCTTCAGCTTCTCGGTCGACTCCTTCACCATCGCGTCCCAGAGCTGGCGCTGCTCGGCCTGCGCCTCGCGCGAGAGCTTCATGATCAGCGCCTGGTCGTCCTTGGACAGCTGCTCCCAGCTGCGCTTGGAGAAGACGAAGATCTCGGGGATGATCAGGTGGCCGGTGAGGTTGTAGAACTTGGTGATCTGGTAGTGGTTCTGGGTGAGGTAGGTGGGAGGGTTGTTCTCCGCGCCGTCCACCACGCCGGTCTGCATCGCCGAGTACAGCTCGTTGAACCCCATCGCGACGCCGTTGCCGCCCATCGCGTTCATGGTCTCGACGAAGACCGGGTTGCCCATCATGCGGATCTTCTGCCCCTTGAGCTCGGCCGGCGTCTTGAGCGCCTTCTTCGCATAGACGTTGCGCGTGCCGGAGTCCATCCAGCCGAGCGGGATGAGCGCGGACTTCGGGTCCTTGGCCGCCTTCTCGAGCAGCTCGCGCCCGATCGGGCCGTCGATCACCTTGCGCATGTGCGCTTCGTCGCGGAACACGAACGGCAGGTTGAAGACGTTGACCTCGTCCACCACCGGCCCGAGCGCACCGACCGAGATGCGCGCGATCTGCAGCGCGCCGACCTGGGCCTGCTCGATCATCTCCTTCTCGCCGCCGAGCTGCATGGCCGGGTACATCTGGATCGATATGCGCCCGTTGGTCTGCGCCTCGAGCTTCTTGCCCATGCGCACCATCGCCTCGACGGTCGGGTAGCCGAGGGCGTGGACGTCGCTCGCCTTGAGCACCATCTTCTGCTGCGCGAACGCCACCGGCGCGAGCGCCGCCGCGGCCGCGGCGGCGAGACAGAGCATGCGACGGGAGATCATGCGGTTTCCTCCTTCGTGATCCGGGATCGGTCGTTTCTTGTTCTGGTGGCGCGGAGTTCTAGCACAGGCCGGTCCGGGCTGGCAAATCCGAAAGGTTATGATTCCCGCGCGTCCCCGGGCTGCGGCGGGCGCGAGGCGCGAGAGGAGGCCCGGCGCGAGATGAAGACGATCCTGATCACCGGCGCCGGCGGCGACGTCGGCACCCACCTGCGGCGCGAGCTGGCCGGGCGCTACCGGCTGCGGCTGTCGGACGTCAAACCGCTCCGGCCGCTCGCCCGGGGCGAGACCTTCGTCCGCGGCGACGTCCGGAAGATGACCGACATGCTGCGCGCCACGAAGGGCGTGGACGCGATCGTCCATCTCGGCGCCTGGTCGGTCGAGGGCGACTGGGAGACGATCCTGGCGGCGAACATCGCCGGCACCTACAACGTGTTCGAGGCGGCGCGCCGCAACGGCGTGAAGCGCATCCTCTACCCCTCGTCCAACCACGCGGTCGGCTTCTATCGCCGCGACGAGACGATCGACCATCGCGTCTACCCGAAGCCCGACAGCCGCTACGGCGTGTCCAAGGTCTTCGGCGAAGCGCTCGGCAGCCTGTACGCCGACAAGTACGGCATGGAAGTCTTCAACATGCGCATCGGCAACGTCGCGAGCGCACCCGCGGACAAGCGCCGGCTGTCGATCTGGCTGAGCCCGCGCGACCTCGCGCAGCTGGTTTCCATCGGCATCGAGCACCCCGACATCCGGTTCGAGGTCGTCTACGGCATCTCGGGGAACAAGCGCGCGTGGTACGACAATTCGAACGCGCACCGCCTCGGCTACCGGCCGCAGGACGACAGCGAGCCGTGGGCGGCGGAGAAGCTGGCGGCGCACCGGGACCACCCCGACGCGCGCGTCGAGCGCTACCAGGGCGGCACCTTCGTCGGCGCCGAGTTCGGCGGCGACCCGAGCCGGCCGCCGCCCAAACGGCCCGGGGCGACGCGCAAGCCTGCGCGCCCCGCCGGGAAGAAGCGCGCCGGGAAAACGGCCGGGAGAAGGAAGTGACGGGCGGCCGCCCGCCGCAGGACTTCTTCGTCGCGGTCGGCGAGAGCGCGGAGTTCTCGAAGGTGCTGAGCGCGGCGGACGTGGACCGCTTCGCGGAGATCTCCGGCGACTTCGACCCGATCCACGTCGACGAGGCGCACGCGCGCACGACGCGGTTCGGGCGGCGCATCGCGCACGGGATCCTGTCGATGGCGCTCCTCTCCACCGTCTCGGCGATGATCAGCGCCCGCGCGCGCGCGCGCGGCAGCCGCGGCACGTCGGTGTCGCTCGGCTACGACCGCATCCGCTTCCTGAAGCCGGTGTTCGTCGGCGACACGCTCACCGCGCGCTACACGATCGTGGCGCTCGACGGAGCGGCGCGCCGCAGCCGCGCGAAGGTGGAGGTCGTGACCGGCGACGGCGAGCCGGCCGTGGTCGGCGAGCACCACATGAAATGGCTGCCGGAGGAGCCCGGGACGTGACGCTCGGCGCCCTCGCATCGCCGCTCCTGTCCGAGCGGCACCGCATGATCGGCGCGGCGGTGCGCAAGTTCGCCGCCGAGCGCGTGGCGCCGCAGGCGCAGGGGCTGGACGAGGCCGAGGCCTTCCCGGCGGAGATCTACCGCGAGATGGCGGGGCTCGGCCTGTTCGGCATCACGATCCCGGAGGCGTTCGGCGGCGCCGGCGCCGATGCGCTCGCGTACGCCGTCGTGATGGAGGAGCTCGCGCGCGGCTACGCGTCGGTCGCCGACCAGTGCGGGCTCGTCGAGCTGGTGGGCACGCTGCTCGCCGAGCACGGCACGAGCGCCCAGCACGAGCGCTACCTGCGCCCGCTCCTCGCCGCGGAGCGGCGCTGCGCGTACGCGCTGACCGAGCCCGAGGCCGGCTCGGACCTGTCGAACCTGCGCACGACCGCGACGCGCGCCGCGGGCGGCTGGATCCTCGGCGGCGAGAAGATCTGGATCCACAACGCGCCGGTCTGCGACTTCGCGTGCGTCCTGGCGCGCACCGACCCGGAGGCCGGCCATCGCGGCATGAGCATCTTCCTCGTCGATCGCGACGCGCCGGGCTTCACGGTCGGCCGCAAGGAGCACAAGATGGGGCAGCGCGCCTCGCAGGTCGGCGCGCTCGCCTTCGACGCGGTGGCCCTGCCGGCCGACGCCATGCTCGGGCCCGAGGGGCGCGGCTTCCACATGATGATGAGCGTCCTCGACAAGGGCCGGGTCGGGATCGCGGCGCTGGCGGTGGGCATCCTCCGGGCCGCGCTGGAAGCGTCGGTCGAGTACGCGCGCGTGCGCCGGCAGTTCGGGCGCGCGATCGCCGAGTTCCAGGCGGTGCAGTGGATGGTCGCCGACATGGCGAAGGACCTGCAGGCGGCGCGCCTGCTGGTGCACGCGGCGGCGGCGAAGCTCGCCGGCGGGGAACGCGCCACGCTCGAGGCCGCGCTCGCCAAGTGCTTCGCCTCCGACGCCGCCGTGGCGCACACCGCGAACGCGGTGCAGATCCACGGCGGCTCGGGCTACATCCGCGGCTTCGAGGTCGAGCGCCTCTACCGCGACGCCAAGATCACCCAGATCTACGAAGGCACCAACCAGATCCAGCGCATGATCGTGGCGCGCCAGCTCCTCGGCTGACGCCCCGCGCGGCGCGCTACGCGCCGAGGTGCTTCTTCAGGAACGCGGCCGTGCGCGCGTTGGCGAGCTCCGCCGCGGCCTTGTCGTAGCTGTCGCCCTTGTGGCGCGCGAACGCGTGGTCCACGCCCGGATAGCTGTGGATCTCGACGTTCGCCATGCCTTTCAGGCCCTCCTTCACCTTCGCCTGCGCCTCGGGCGGGACGAACTTGTCGCGCTCCGCGATGTGCAGCATCAGCGGCTTCGTGATCCCGCCCTTCTCGCCGAGCACGGCGTCGAGCCCGACCCCGTAGTACCCGACCGCCGCGTCGCAGTCGGTGCGCGCCGCGGTGAGGTAGGCGAGCTTCCCGCCGAGGCAGTAGCCGATCGCGCCCACCTTCCCGGTGCACTCGGGGCGCGCGCGCAGCGCCTTGATCGTCGCGCCGATGTCCTTCACGCCGGCGTCGACGTCGAACTTCTGGAAGCACTCGAAGGCGCGCGCCCAGCCCTGCTCGCTGTAGTCGAGGTCGATGCCCGGCTCCAGGCGCCAGAAGAGGTCGGGGGCGAGGGTGACGAACCCCTGCTGCGCGTACTCCTCGCACACGAGGCGCACGTTCTCGTTGATGCCGAAGATCTCCTGCTCGACGACGAGGCCGGGACCGCGGCCCGCGGGCGGCAGGCAGAGATAGCCGCGGAACTTGCCGCCGTCGGAAGCGGAAATGTCGATGTACTTGCCAGCCATGGGGACTCCTTTGCGCTCGCGAGCCGCACCGGCGCGGCCCGGGGCGCCAGTCTAGCCGCGCCGCGCGCGGGCCGCATCAGGCCGCGCCGCCGCCCAGCGGGTAGCGCGCGACCAGCCGGAACGGCGCCGCGCGCTCGGGCTGCTCGAAGAGGGCGAGCGCGTCGAGCCGGAGCGGCTCGCCGGCGAGCGCCGCGACCGCGCGCTCGGCCGCCGCGCGCACCGCCGCGACGAGCTGCGGCGGCGAGCCGTCCAGGCTCCCGGTGAGCGTCAGGTGGAAGCGGTACTCGGCGAGCACGAACGGGTAGCCGAACTCCTCGAGGTAGCGGTCCTGGCGCGGGCTGAGGCCCCGCCCCCGGTGCCGCGCCAGCTCGGCGGCGTCGGGGCGCGCCCGGAACGGCTCGAAGTCGCGCACGCACTCCGCCGCGAGGTCGTTGACGCGGCTCTCGCGCGCCGCAGGGACGAGCGCGAGGAAGTCGTCGACGCGCGCCACCTCGAGCGGCGGCAACGCGAGCCCCGCGCGCGTCGCGCAGAAGCGCTCGAGGGCGGCGGCGAGCGCCTCGCGCGTCGCCCCTGCGCGCAGCGCGAACGGCGCCTTGACGGTCGCGTGAAAGCCGTACCGGCGCGGCGCCGCCGTGAGCGCCCGGAAGTCCTCCGGCGCGACCGCCTCCAGCGCGGGCTGCGCCACCGCGGCGCCGCTCGCCGGGTCGCGGCCGAGCCAGGCGGCGCCGAAGCGCCACCACGGCGAGCCCTCGGCCGGCGCGTAGTAGATCGCGTGGCGCATGGGCCGGACGGGCCGGCGCGCGCCTAGCCGCGGAACGGCGCGGCGATCCGCGTCGTGATCGAGCGCAGCCGGTCGAGGATCGAGCGCCCGACCGTCGACTCGCGCACCGCGGCGGAGGGCCGCGCGCGCTGCGTGCCCACGAGCTGGGGCGTCTGCTTGAAGCTGTAGTAGCGCTCGAGCGCGGCGACCACGTGGCTCTGCAGCAGGGTGAGGTTCACCGGCTTGTTGATGAAGCGGAAGATGCGCGCCTCGTTGATCAGGCTGATGATCATCTCCGAGTCGGAGCGGCTGGTGGTCACGATCACGAGCGTCGCGGGGTGCTCCTGCTTGAGGAGCTTGAGCAGCACCGTGATGTCCACGCGCTGCGACTCGAGGTCGCAGATCAGCACCGCGACCTCGTTCACCGCGAGCGCGTGCAGCGCGTCGTCGAGGGTGGGCGCGTGCACGACGCGGCACAGGTCGCCCGCCATCTCGCGCGTCGCGCGCGCCACGGCGGCGTCGTCGAGCACCAGCACGACCACGTCCTCGCTCGACCGCACCGCGGCGCGCGGCGGCGGGCTCGCCTCCAGGGCGATGGCGATGGTGACCGCCTCGGCGATGGTGCTCTGCAGGTCGTCCTGGTTCCAGGGCTTGGACACGAAGCGGAACACTTCGCCCTCGTTCACCGAGCCGACGATCGCGGCCAGGTCCGAGTAGCCGGTGAGCAGCATGCGCACCGCGTTCGGGCGCAGCGCCTTCACCTCGCGCAGCAGCTCCACCCCGAGCATCCCGGGCATGCGCTGGTCGCTCACGACGACGTGCAGGGGCTGGGTGCGGGCGATCTCGAGCGCCTGCTCGCCGCCCGAGGCGGTGATCACGTCGTAGGTGTCGCGGAACACCACCCGCAACGCGTTGGTGACGCGCTCCTCGTCGTCGACGAAGAGCAGCCGCGGCCGGCGCGCCCCCGCGGCGCGCGCC
>JAGVSZ010000109.1 GCA_019137045.1 Betaproteobacteria bacterium | reverse complement strand
TGGTGCTCAACAAGTCGCGTGATCGCTCGGTGGGGGGCTACTACGGCTATGGATACGGATACGGATATGGGAAAGCGCCCGAAGCCAGTTCCGAGGCGGCCTGAGCCCCGGCGTGCCGGCCTCGTCGCCGGTGCGTGCGCGCTCGCGCTCCTGTGCCCGGCCACGGGCGCGGTCGCGCAGTCGACCCGGGTCACCCCCACGCTCGACACCGAGCTCACCTGGACCGACAACGCCGGCATCGATCGCGAGGGCGGTCGGGACTGGCTGCTCGAGGTCTCGCCCGGCGTGTCGGTGAGCCGCAGCGCGGGGCGCCTCAACGGCAGCCTGAGCGCGCGCCTGCGCAACCTCGTCCATTCCGCCGCGAGCGAGGACGATTCCACCTACCTCTCCTTCGATGGCAGGGGCGCCTTCGAGGCGGTGGAGGATCTGCTGTTCCTCGATTTCAGCGGGGGAATCACCCGTAACAACTATTCCACCTTCAGCGGGCGAGCGCCCGGCGACCCGTTCGGGTTCGACAAGGGCAACGAAGTCCGCTACTGGTCGATCACCCCGCGGCTCGAGTCCGACCTGCGCTTCGGCGAGGCTGCGCGCGGATCGGTGAGCTATTCGTCCAGCGGCGTGCGTTCCAACAGCAGCGGCCTCGGCGACCAGAGCGCGGACACCCTGGAGATCGGCCTCTCGGATCCGGGCGGCCTGCGGTTTTTCGGCTGGGGCCTGGCCTATGCCCGCACCGAAAGCGACGGAGGCACCGCCGCCACCGGCCAGCGGGGAGAGGAGTCGGTGCGCGGCACGCTGTACGCCAACCTCTCGCCGCAGCTTCGCCTGCGCGGCATCGTCGGGCACGAGTCCAACGACTACGCGGACGGTGTGAAGGACAGCAGCGGCATCGTCGGCGCCGGGGTGGACTGGTACCCGACCGACCGCACCTCGCTCGCCGCCACGGTCGAGGACCGGGTGTTCGGGCGCGGCTACGATCTCTCCCTCAACCACCGCATGCGTCGCGCGGTCTTCTTCGTCGGTGCGACGCGCGACGTCTCCTCGCTCGCCCAGTCGCTCGGCACGGTGGTGCTCGCGGATCGGGACTGCTTCACGCGCGTGCGCGAGATCGCCGACCCGATCGAGCGCGAGCAGGCCCTCAACGAATGCCTCACCTTCGGCGTCCTGCGTTCCAACGCCGCCTACGTCGAGCGCGCCTTGCGGGGCGGCTTCTCGCTGCTCGGGGTGCGCAACACCCTGAGCTTCTCGGCCAGCCGCAGCGACCGCAGCCGCATCGGCTCGATCACCGGCCTGCTTCCTGGCGACGACCTGCGCGACACCCGGCGGGTGCGCATCACCACCACCACGCTGGCCTGGAGCCACACGCTCAGCGGCACCAGCGCGCTGTACGCCACGCTCGCGCGCTCGGATTCCGCGAGCGCGGCCGACGCCGACCTCGAGCTGCGTCGCCTGACCGGCACCGTGGGGGTCGATCGGACGCTCGGCCCCAGGACGCGCGCGGGGCTGCGCTACCGATATGAAAAGACCGAGGGCGAGCGCGACTACACGACGAATTCCGTCACCGCCATCCTCGGCATGCGGTTCTGAACGGACACCCGATGTACGAAACCTTCTTCAAGCTCAGCGGCAAGCCCTTCCAGCTCAACCCCGACCCGGCCTTCTTCTACGGCAGCCGGGGACACCGGCGCGCGATGGCCTATCTCGAATACGGCCTGCATCAGAGCGAGGGCTTCATCGTCATCACCGGCGAGGTGGGCGCGGGCAAGACCACCATCGTGCGCAGCCTGCTCGAGCAGCTCGATCCGGCCAAGGTGGTCGCCGCCACCATCGTCAGTACCCAGATCGACGCCTCCGACATGCTGCGCATGGTCGCCGGCGCCTTCGGCGTGCCCAGCCGCAACCTCGACAAGGCCGGCCTGCTGCTCGCGATCGAGACCTACCTGGTCTCGCTCGCCGCCGCCGACAAGCGCGCGCTGCTGATCATCGACGAGGCGCAGAACCTCTCCGCCGCCGCGGTCGAGGAGTTGCGCATGCTGTCGAACTTCCAGCTCGAGGACCATGCGCTGCTGCAGAGCTTCCTCGTCGGTCAGCCCGAATTCCGCGAGATGATGCAGCGCGCCGAGATGCAGCAGCTGCGCCAGCGCGTGATCGCCTCCTACCACCTCGGCCCGCTCGACCTGCAGGAGACGCGCGGCTACATCGAGCACCGTCTGCGCCATGTCGGCTGGAACGAGGACCCGCGCTTCGAGCCCGGCTCCTTCAACGCGATCTACGGCCACACCGGCGGCATTCCGCGCACCATCAACACCTTGTGCGACCGCCTGCTGCTCGCCGCCTATCTCGGCGAGAGCCACGTGGTCACCGAGGCGCAGGTGCGCGAGGTGATCGCCGAGCTCAAGGAAGAGTTCGCTCCGCCGCGCACGCGCCCGGTCGCCGGCATGGGGCGTGCCGTGCTGAGGGACGCCGAACCCGCCGCGGCGCTGCCGCCGGTCGAGGCGCTGGCGGTCGACCGCCTGCGCGTCTCGCCCGAGCTCGCCGACCAGGTCGCCGGCATGGCCGGCAGCTACGACCTGCAGCGCATCGAGGCGCGCCTGGCCGGGCTGGAGCAGTCGGTCTCGGCCACGCTCGCGGTGCTCAACCAGCTGCTGCAGGCGGTGCGCCGCGATGCCGCGACCGAGGAGGACCGCCGATGAGCGCACAGCGACCTTCCGCCGCGCCGGTCATCTGCATCGTGGGGGCGCGTCCCAACTACATGAAGGTGGCGCCGATCATCCGCGCCTTCTCCGCCCACCAGCCGCCGATCCGCACTCTGCTCGTGCACACCGGCCAGCACTACGACCCGGCGATGAAGGACCGCCTGTTCGCCGACCTCGACCTGCCCGCACCCGACGTCAACCTCGCGGTCGGCTCCGGCTCGCACGCCGTGCAGACCGCCGAGGTGATGAAGCGCTTCGAGCCGGTCATCGACGAGCACGGCGCGCGCGCGGTGCTCGTCGTCGGCGACGTCAACTCCACGCTCGCCTGCGCGCTGGTGGCCAGCAAGCGCCACATCCCCGTGGTGCATGTGGAGTCCGGGCTGCGCAGCAACGACCGCCGCATGCCCGAGGAGATCAACCGCATCCTCACCGACCAGATCTCCGACGTGCTCTACACCACCGAGCGCTCCGCCCACGACAACCTCGTCCGCGAAGGCATCCCCGCCGAGCGCGCGGTCTTCGTCGGCAACGTCATGATCGACAGCCTGCGCGCGAGCCTGCCGCGCGCGGTCCCGGCCGACGTGCTGCTCGCCGCGGCCGGCCTGGACGCCAGCCGCATCGCCGGCGGCTACGGCGTGGTCACCCTGCACCGCCCGTCCAACGTCGACAGCGCCGACACCCTCGGTCCGATCATCGACGCCCTGCGCACGGTGAGCGCGGCGCTGCCGCTGGTCGTCGCGCTGCATCCGCGCACGCGCAACAACCTCGAACGCTTCGGCATGCTCGATCGCCTGACCGGGCCCGACTTCCTGATCCTGCCGCCGCAGGGCTACCTCGAGATGCTCGGACTGATGTCGGGCGCGCGCATGGTGCTGACCGACTCCGGTGGCATCCAGGAAGAGACCACCGCGCTCGGCGTGGCCTGCGTGACCATCCGCGAGAACACCGAGCGTCCGATCACGGTGGAGCAGGGCACCAACACCCTGGTCGGCATCCGCCCCGCGGCGATCGTCGCCGCGGCGCGCGAGATCCTCGCCACCGGCGGCAAGGCCGGGCGCGTGCCCGAGTTCTGGGACGGGCGTTGCGCCGAGCGCATCGCCGCCCATCTGCACGACTGGCTCGTCGAGCGCGAGGCGGCGCCGGTCGTTGCGCGGGGCTGAGATGGCCGCACCGATCACCAACGCCTTCACCTGCGACGTCGAGGACTACTTCCAGGTCTCCGCGCTGGCGCCGCATTTTCCGCGCGAGCAGTGGGAAAGCGTGCCCTGTCGCGTCGAGCGCAACGTCGATCGCATCCTCGCCTTGCTCGACGGCCACGGCGCGCGTGGCACCTTCTTCACCCTGGGCTGGCTCGCCGAGCGCTACCCCGGCCTGGTGCGCCGCATCGCCGCCGCCGGCCACGAGGTGGCGAGCCACGGCTACGCGCACCAGCGCGCGAGCGACCTGACGCCCCAGGCCTTCACCGCCGACATCCGCCTCGCCAAGGTCATCCTCGAGGACATCACCGGCAGCGCGGTGAGCGGCTACCGCGCGCCCAGCTTCTCGATCGGCGAGGCCAACCTGTGGGCGCACGACTGCATCGCCGAGGCGGGCTACCGCTACAGCTCGAGCGTGTATCCGGTCCGCCACGACCA
>JAGVSZ010000125.1 GCA_019137045.1 Betaproteobacteria bacterium | reverse complement strand
GCTCTTGCCGGTGATGTCGCGGCCCTCGAACAGGATGCGGCCGGCCGTCGGCGGCACTTCGCAGGTGAGCATCTTGAAGAACGTGGACTTGCCGGCGCCGTTCGGGCCGATGATGCCGCGCAGCTCGCCGCGCTGCACGGTGAAGTCGATGTCGGAGTTCGCGCGCACGCCGCCGTAGTGCTTGGTGAGGCCCTCGGCCCGCAGGATCGGCCCGGTGTAGGTGCGCGGCGGGCGGCGCGGCGGCGGCGGCGCGGTGACGCGCCCGGCCTCCACGGCCCGCGCGACCGGCTTGCCGTTCGCGGCGCGCCCGCGCGCGAGCCGCAGGAGGTCGCGCACCCCGCCGATGATGCCCTTGCGCAGGAAGCAGACGAGGAGCACGAACACCAGCCCCAGCGCGAGCTTCCAGGCCGCCCCGAGCTTGAGCGTGCCCTGCAGGAAGTCCTGCAGGAACAGCCACACGGCGGCGCCGAGCAGCGGGCCGAACAGCGTGCCGATGCCGCCGATCGCGGTCTGGATCACGAGCTGGCCGGAGGTGTCGAACATGAACGCGTCGGGGGGCATGAACCCCTGCATCACGCCGAGCAGCCCGCCGGCGAGGCCGGCGTAGGCGGCGGCGATCACGAAGGCCGCGAGCTTGTAGCCGTGGATGTTGTGGCCGACCGCGGCCGCGCGCAGCGGGTTCTCGCGGATCGCGCGGAACACCACGCCCACCGGCGAGCGCACGATCCGCAGCGCGAGCACGATGCCGAGGAAGTAGCAGAACGCGAGGAACGGGTAGAGCGACCAGCCCGACTTGAAGTGCAGCGTGGCGAAGCCGAGGTAGAGCGTCGGCGCGGGCACGCCGGGGAGGCCGTTCTCGCCGCCGGTCCATTCCGACAGCGGGTTGAACTCGACGAAGAAGAACATCTCGGCGATCGCCACCGTGATCATGGCGAAGTAGATCCCGGTGCGCCGCAGCGCCACGAGCCCCACCAGGTAGCCCACCGCCGCGGCGACCGCCATGCCGATCAGCAGCGCGGTCACGACGTGCGGGAAGCCCGCCTGCGTGAGCAGGTACGCGGCCACCATGCCGCCGGTGCCGTAGAGAGCCGACTGGCCGAAGGAGAGGAGCCCGGTGTAGCCGAAGAGGATGTCGAAGCCGATGCCGAACAGGCCCCAGACCAGGATGCGGTTGACGGTGTCGGGCGCGGCGCCGAAGACCGGCAGCACGAACGGCGCCGCCACCAGCGCGGCGGCGGTGATGGTCTCGGCCAGGGGGCGCTGGCGGGTCAGCATGCGCGCATCCCGGTCATTCGCGGCCGCGCACGCCGAGCAGGCCGTGCGGGCGCAGCACCAGCACCAGCGTCATCGCCGCGAACAGCATGACGTAGGAGTAGGCCGGGTCCACCATCGAGGTGAGGCTGATGATCTCGCCCGCGATCAGGCCGCCGACCACGGCGCCGGGGAACGAGCCGACGCCGCCGATCACGACCACCACGAAGGTCTGGACCAGGATCGCCTCGCCCATGTCGGGCGTGAGCGAGACCACCGGCGCGTTGACGATGCCGGCGAAGCCCGCGGCCATCGCGCCGATCCCGAAGACGAGCATGAAGACGCGGTCGACGTTGATGCCCAGCGAGTCGACCATGACCGCGTCCTCGATCCCGGCGCGCACGATCAGCCCGATGCGCGTCCGGTACAGGAGCAGGTAGAGCGCGAGCAGGGCGAGCGCGACGATGCCCACCAGCGCCAGCCGGTAGGTCGGGTAGACCATGAAGCCGAGGTTGGTGATCCCGGCGAAGAGGGCGGGCGGCGCCACGGACTTCGACAGGCTGTCGAAGAAGAAGCGCACGATCTCGACGAAGCAGATGGCGAGGCCGAAGGTCACCAGGAGCTGGTCCTCGGGCGGGCGCCGGTAGAAGTAGCGGATGATGACCCGCTCCATCGCCACGCCGACGACGAGCATGAAGAGCGAGCCGGCGACGACCGCCAGCAGGAACGAGCCGGTGTGGGCGTAGGCCACGTAGCCGGCGTAGCCGCCGAGCATGAACATCGCGCCGTGCGCGAGGTTGAGCACGCCGAGCGCGCCGTAGATGATCGTCAGCCCCGAGCTGATCAGCGCGAGCAGCGCCCCCAGCGCGAGGCCGTTGAAGAGCTGCGAGACGAAGTTGGCCCAGTTGATCATGCGGAGCGCCCGCGCCGGCGCGACCCCGCGGGCGGCGCGCCGCCCGCGGGGTCGCCGCGCACTCCTACCCCGGGCTCAGACGTAGTCGCCAAGATGGCAGCCGAAGGCGTCCGGCTGCTGCATCAGCGGTTCCCCCGGGAGCACCTCGAGCACCTCCCAGAGGTCCTCCTTGTTCTTCATGTCGCCCGGCTTCTTGCCGCGCACGATGACCACCGGGCGCACGCACTGGTGGTCCTGCGGCCGGTAGTGCACGTCGCCGACCAGCGACGGGATGGTCTCGCCCTTCTCGTAGGTCTTGATGACGGCGGGCGGATAGAACGTGCCCGCCTCCTCGACCATGTGGGCCCAGTGCGCGAAGCTGACGTAGCCGTTCTCGGCGCCCCATTCCGGCGGGTAGCCGAACTTCTGCTGGAAGGTCTCGACGAACATCTTCGCGAGCGGGTACCGGTCCTCCAGCGTCCACCAGAAGTCGGTCGCCGCGTACACGCCCTGCATGATCTCGGGGCCGACCTCCTGCGCGAGGAACGGGATCTGGTACGGGATCACCAGCGTCATCTTGGGCAGGATGCCGAACTTCTTCGCCTGCTGGATCGAGAGCACCGCGTCGCGGCCCCAGTTCACGTTGATGAGGAACTCGGCGCCCGAGTTGGCGATGTTGATGAGGTACTGACTGAAGTCCTGCGTCCCCAGGGGCGAGACCTGGTTGGTCACCATCTGCCAGCCGGCGTGCTGGCTCAGGTAGTCGTTGGTCGACTTGGTCACCGTGTGGCCGTAGGTGTAGTCCGGGGTCATGAACGCGGCCTTGCGGTTCTTGCCGAACTGCTTGACCAGCACCGGCCCGATCGCCGCCGCCGCCGTCTGGCCGTAGAAGTTCTGGCGGAAGCCGTAGCGCACGCAGTCCTTGCCCGTGGTGTCGTTCGAGCCGGAGATGCCGGCGAAGTAGAGCACCTTCTCGCGCTGCGCGAGCTTGTTCATCGCCACCGCGACCGCGCTCGAGGTGGAGCCGGTCATCAGGACGACCTTGTTCTCGCTGATGAAGCGCTGCTGCGCCTGCACCGCCTGGTTCGGCTTGGCGGCCGAGTCCGCGTACAGCAGCTTCAGCTCCTTGCCGAGCACGCCCTTCTTGGTCTGGGGCGAGATCTTGCGGATCAGCGGGTGCCCTGCGTTGATGTGCTCGACGGCGAGCTGCATGCCCTTCAGCTCGTCCGCCCCTTGCGCGGCGTAAGTGCCGGTCAGCGGCACCCCGGCGCTGGCGTACACCGCCCCGCCCGAGGCGCCCGCCGGCCAGGTGCCGATCGGGGGCTGGTCGGCCGCCAGCGCGCCGCGGGAGAACAGCAACGACGGCGCCGCCATGCCGGCACCGAGAACCGCGCCCGCCTTGAGCAGCTGCCTGCGGCGTGCGTCCTGGATGATGTCGCTCATGAGAATCGTCCTCCTTCTCACTGGATGGATTGCGCGCCCGCGCAATTCTGCGAACAATGGTCGGTGAAGCTTGTAAAAGAGGCAATAGATGATTGAAGTACCGCAAGATTTTTGTGTATCCTTGACACACATATAGCAAATGAGGTCGATTTTCGACCTTGCGCCGCAGCATCGGAGGGCAGGATGACGCCGACATCGCTAGTGGGCCCGAAGATCCGCGACCGGCGGCGCGCGCTCGGCGTCACGCAGTCCGGACTCTCCGCCGCGCTCGGGATCTCGCCCTCGTACCTGAACCTGATCGAGGCCGGCAAGCGCAACGTCGGCGGGGCGCTGCTCAAGCGCATCGCGGGCGCGCTCGACCTGTCGATCGACGAGCTGGACGGCGCGGCGGAGCGGCGCCTCCTCGGCGACCTCGCCGAACTCGCCGCCGAGCCGCTGCTCGCCTCGCTGCGGCTCGACCCCGCGACGGCAGGCGAGCTGGCCGGTCGCCAGCCGGGCTGGGCGCGCGCGCTCGTCGCCCTGCACCGCGCGTGGCTCGAGCGCGGGCGCGCGGTGAGCGCGCTCACCGACCGGCTGCACCAGGACCCGTTCCTCGCCGACGCGGTCCACAAACTGCTCACGCGCGCGAGCGCGATCCGCTCCTCCGCGGAGATCCTGGAGGGCGCGCAGGCGCTGGTGCCCGACCCGCACCGGCGCGTCGTCTCCATCATCGGCGACGAGAGCCGCCGGCTGGCGGGCGTCGC
>JAGVSZ010000093.1 GCA_019137045.1 Betaproteobacteria bacterium | reverse complement strand
AACCGCTCCTCGCCGACCTCGGACGCGTTCGAGATCGCGTACTCGTCCGGCAGCGTGAGCGACTTCAGCACCGGCCCGTTCGCCGGCAGCACCGGACCGACGTTCAGCGCCGCGAGGTCCTGCCAGGCGCACGCCTGGCCCTCGCGCCCGTGCGGCTCGCCGCGCCAGCCGGGCACGCGGAAGAAGTGCAGCCGCACCGTGGCGTGCGGGTAGGCGAAGCGACGGGTGATCCACGGATAGCAACGCTCGACTTCCACGCCGAGCTCCTCGCGCACCTCGCGCGCGAGGGCGTGCGCGGGCGCCTCGCCCGGCTCGATCTTGCCGCCGGGAAACTCCCACCAGCCGCCGTACACCTTGCCGGCCGGGCGCTGCGCGAGCAGCGCGCGGCCGTCCGCCCGGAGCAGGATCGCGACCGCGACGTCGATCGTCGCGCTCACCGCTTCGGACGACGGGCGGGGGGCGCCCCGTCCACGCGGCCGGCGTAGTCGCGCGCGAACTGCCATGCCACGCGGCCGCTGCGCGAGCCGCGGCTGAGCGCCCACTGCAGCGCCTCGTTCTGCGCGCGCTCCGCGGCGCGCGCGTCGCACCCCATCTCGGCGAGCCAGTGCGCGACGATCGCGAGGTAGGCGTCCTGGTCGAACGGGTAGAACGACACCCACAGCCCGAACCGCTCCGAGAGCGAGATCTTCTCCTCCGAGGTCTCGCCGGGGTGGATCTCCTCGCCGACGTGCCGGTACTCGAGGTTCTCCTGCATGTACTCGGGCATCAGGTGGCGGCGGTTCGAAGTGGCGTAGATGAGGACGTTCTCCGTGGTGGCCGCGATCGAGCCGTCGAGGACGACCTTGAGCGCCTTGTAGCCCGCCTCGGACGCCTCGAACGACAGGTCGTCGCAGAAGATCACGAACCGCTCCCGGCGCCCGGCCACGAGGTCGACGATGTCCGGCAGGTCGACGAGATCCTGCTTGTCGACCTCGATCAGCCGCAGCCCCTCGCGCTGGAAGCGGTTGAGGAGCGCTTTCACGAGCGAGCTCTTCCCCGTGCCGCGGGAGCCGGTGAGCAGGACGTTGTTCGCCGGGCGGCCCGCGACGAACTGGCGCGTGTTGCGCTCGACGAGCGACTTCTGGTGGTCGATGCCGCGCAGGTCGGACAGTCGGATGCGATGCGGGTGCGCCACCGACTCGATGCGCCCGCGCCCGCCGCGCTTGCGCCAGCGGAACGCGACCGCGGCGCTCCACTCGACCGGCGGCGGGGCCGGCGGCAGCATCGTCTCGAGCCGGTCGACGAGGCCGTCGACGCGCCCGAGCAGCCGCTCGAGCGCGGCCGCGCCGCCGGCCCCGGCCGCCTTACGTCCGGTATTCCGCGTTGATCTTGACGTAGTCATAGGACAGATCGCAGGTCCACACGGTCGCGTCCGCCGCACCGCGTCCGAGGACTGCGCGCACGGTGATCTCGGGCTGCCGCATGACGCGCTGCCCGTCGGCCTCGCGGTAGCCGGGATCGCGTCCGCCGTCCGCCGCGACCAGAACGTCGTCGAGGTAGAGGCGGACCTTCGCCACGTCGAGATCGTCCACCCCGGCGTAGCCGATTGCGGCCAGCAGCCGCCCGAGGTTGGGATCGGAGGCGAAGAAAGCGGTCTTGACGAGCGGCGAATGCGCGATCGCGTAGGCGACGCGCCGGCCCTCGTCCATCGAGCGCGCGCCTTCGATGCGCACGGTGATGAACTTGGTGGCGCCCTCGCCGTCGCGGACGATCGCCTGCGCGAGCCAGGACGCGACCTCCGCGACCGCGTCGCGCAGCGCTTCGAACCCCGGGTCGCCCGGCTCCAGGACCGGCCCGCCCGCCGCGCCGGTCGCCATCAGCACGAACGCGTCGTTGGTCGAGGTGTCGCCGTCGACGGTGATGCGGTTGAAGGAGCGCTCGGTCGCGTACGCCAGGATCGCCCTTGCGCTCGCGGGCGCGAGCGGCGCGTCGGTGGCGACGAATCCGAGCATCGTGGCCATGTCCGGCCGGATCATGCCCGCCCCCTTGGCGATCCCGGTGACGGTCAGGGCGCGCCCGCCTGCCGCAACGCGCAGCGAGCGCGCTTTCGGCACCGTGTCGGTGGTCATGATCGCCTCGGCCGCGTCGAGCCAGGCGTCGGCCCGGAGCGCGGCCGCCGCCTGCGGCAGGCCCGCGACGATGCGCTCGACCGGAAGCGCCTCCATGATGACCCCGGTCGAGAACGGCAGCACGTCCACCGGCCGGCAGGCGAGCTGTCGGGCGACCCCGTCGCACACCTTGCGCGCCCGCGCAATCCCGTCGGCGCCGGTCCCGGCATTCGCGTTTCCGGTGTTGACGACGAGCGCGCGCGCGCCGGCGCCGGCCGCGAGATGCTCCTTCGCGACCACGACCGGCGCGGCGCAGAACCGGTTGCGGGTGAATACCCCGGCCACGACCGCGCCGGGGTCGAGCACGACCAGCAGCAGATCCTTCCGGCCGGGTTTCCTGATCGCGGCCTGCGCGACGCCCAGCCGCACGCCGGCGACGGGATGGAGGCTAGCGGCCTCCGGCCGCGCGAGGTTCACCGCCATGCGGACCGCCGCGCGTCAGCTCAACCGGCCGTGGCAGTGCTTGTACTTCTTGCCCGAGCCGCAGGGGCAGGGCTCGTTGCGGCCGACCTTGCCGATCGCGCGCTGGAACGGCTGCGGCTTCGGCCGCTCGGCCACGGCGACGTCGCCGCCGTCCGCCTCGGGCTCGGCCGCCCCGGCCGCGACGCTCGAGTACGAGGCGTGCTGGAACTGCGCCCGCGCGAGCGCCTCCTGCTCCTGCCGCCGCGCCTCGGCCTCGGCCGCCGCCACCTCTTCCGGCGAGCGGATGCGGATCGACATCAGCATCCGGGACACCTCGAGCCGGACCGTGTCGAGGAAGTGCGAGAACAGCTCGAACGCCTCGCGCTTGTACTCCTGCTTCGGGTTCTTCTGCGCGTAGCCGCGCAGGTGGATGCCCTGGCGCAGGTGGTCGAGCGCCGAGAGGTGCTCGCGCCAGTGGGTGTCGAGGGTCTGCAGCAGGATCCAGCGCTCGGCCTGCTGCCGGAGCTCCTCCGGCGTGTCGGCCATCTTGACGGTGTAGGCCTTGTCCGCCGCCGCGATCATCGAGGCGAGGAGCTTCTCCTCGTCCATGTCCGGGGCCGCCTCGAGCAGCCCCTTGATGTCCACCTGCACCCCAAGCTCGGCCGCGAGCGCGCCCTGCAGCCCGTCGAGGTCCCACTGCTCCTCGACGCTCTCGGGCGGGACGTGGGCGCGGAAGAGGTCGGTGACGACCCCCTCGCGCAGTCCGCGCACCATGTCGGTGGCGTTCGCATCGTCGAGGATCTGGTTGCGCAGCTCGTACACGGTCTTGCGCTGGTCGTTCGCGACGTTGTCGTACTCGAGCAGCTGCTTGCGGATGTCGAAGTTGTGCGCCTCGACCTTGCGCTGCGCCGACTCGATCGAGCGCGTGACGATCGAGTGCTCGATCGGCTCGCCCTCGGGCATCTTGAGCCGCTCCATGATCGCCTTTATCCGCTCGCCCGCGAAGATCCTGAGCAGCGGGTCCTCGAGCGAGAGGTAGAAGCGCGACGAGCCCGGGTCGCCCTGCCGCCCCGAGCGCCCGCGCAGCTGGTTGTCGATGCGCCGCGACTCGTGGCGCTCGGTGCCGATGATGTGCAACCCGCCCGCATCCACCACCTGCTGGTGGAGGCGCTTCCATTCCTCGCGCAGCTTGGCGACCCGTGCCGCCTTGTCGCCCTCGGCGACCTCCGGATCGGCCCTGACCGCGTCGACCTGCTTCTCCACGTTGCCGCCGAGCACGATGTCGGTTCCGCGGCCGGCCATGTTCGTGGCGATGGTGATCACCCCGGGCGCCCCCGCCTGGGCGACGATCTGCGCCTCGTACGCGTACTGCTTCGCGTTGAGCACCTGGTGCGGCAGCGCTTCCTTCTTGAGCAGCCCGGCGAGCTTCTCGGAATTCTCGATCGAGGTCGTGCCGACGAGCACCGGCTGCCCGCGCTTGTGGCAGTCGCGGATGTCGGCGAGCACCGCGTGGTACTTCTCGGCCTCGGTCTTGTAGACCTGGTCCAGGCGGTCCGCGCGCACCATCGGCATGTGCGTCGGGATCACCACCGTCTCCAGGCCGTAGATCTCCTGGAACTCGTAGGCCTCGGTGTCGGCGGTCCCGGTCATGCCGGCGAGCTTGCCGTACATGCGGAAGTAGTTCTGGAACGTGATCGACGCGAGCGTCTGGTTCTCGTTCTGGATCTCGACGTGCTCCTTCGCCTCGACCGCCTGGTGCAGGCCGTCCGACCAGCGCCGGCCCGCCATGAGCCGGCC
>JAGVSZ010000208.1 GCA_019137045.1 Betaproteobacteria bacterium | reverse complement strand
GCATGCTGATGAACTTCTACGCCTACCTGACCGCATCGAACTAGCGTCGGGAATCGCCTGCGGTCGCCGCGCGGCCGCTTCCGCCCCCGGCTGCGCCCGCCGAGAAGCGGCCGCTTCCGCGCCCTGGCCGCGCGTCTTGCTCCCGGCGTGCGAGGTGGTCGCTATACTGCGTGCGCCGCAGATCCCCCCGCCGAGAGGTGCGCCATGCGAATCGAAGACCAGCGTCGCAGCGAGAACGTCGAGGATCGCCGTGGCCTGCGCGTGCCCGGAGGCCGCGGCATGGTCGGCGGCGGGATCGGGGTCCTGGTCATCGCGCTCATTGCCATGTTTCTGGGCGTCGATCCGTTCGTCGCGACGCAGGTGGCGCAGCAGACCGGCGGTGCGCGCGCGCCCGAGGAGCGCGTCGAGACCAAGGCACCCCCCCGCGACGATGCGATGGCCGACCGCGTCGCCGCCGTCCTCGGGAGCACCGAGGACACCTGGACCGAGATCTTCACCCGGGGCGGCAAGCAGTACCGCAAGCCGGTGCTCGTCCTCTTCAGCGGCGCGGTGCAGTCCGCGTGCGGGTTCGCGCAGGCCGCGGTGGGGCCGTTCTACTGCCCCGCCGACAGCAAGCTCTACGTCGATCTCGATTTCTTCCGCGAGCTCCAGGACAAGTTCCGTGCGCCCGGCGACTTTGCGCAGGCGTACGTGATTGCGCACGAGGTCGGCCACCACGTGCAGAACCTGCTCGGGATCGCGGACCAGGTGCGCAGCCTGCAGTCGCGTGCCGGCGAGCGCGAGGGAAATGCCCTCCAGGTGCGCATGGAGCTGCAGGCCGACTGCTTCGCCGGGATCTGGGCCGCGACTGCGAACCGGAACAGGCGACTGCTCGAACCCGGGGACGTGGAGGAGGGCCTGCGCGCCGCCGCTGCCGTCGGCGACGACCTCATCCAGAAGCGCGCGCGCGGCTACGTTTCCCCCGAGTCCTTCACCCACGGCTCGAGCGAGCAGCGCATGCGCTGGTTCCGGCGCGGGCTCGAGAGCGGCGACATCCGGGTCTGCGACACGTTCGCGGCGCGCGAACTGTGACGCGCCGCGCCGCGCCGGCGCTCGGTGCGGGAGCGCTGCCGCGCCGCGAGTGAGACGCGGCGCGCGGAGGCGCGTGCGGCGCCGACTATAATGCGCTGCGTTCGCTTTCGCACTCCGGATGAGTTTTCTGTCGCTTCTGATCGCGCTCGCCCTCGAGCAGTGGCGTCCGCTCGTCGACCGTCGCGCGCTCTTTGCGCCGATGGCCGGCTACGCTGGCCTGCTCGAGCGCAGCTTCGACGCCGGCGAGGCCCGGCAGGGCGCAATCGCGTGGATCCTGGCGGTGATTCCCGCCACGCTGCTCGCCTGGGCGGCGTACGCGGCGCTCGCCGCGGCCAACCCCTTTCTCGGCCTGGCGTTCAACGTGCTGGTGCTCTATTTCACGCTCGGCTTCCGCCAGCACAGCCACTACTTCACCGACATCCACAAGGCGCTCAAGGACGGGGACTCGGCGACCGCCCGCCGGCTGCTGGCGGAGTGGCGCGGCCATCCGTGTGACGCGCTCTCGGCGGCCGAGGTAGCCCGACTCACCATCGAGGGTGCGCTGACCGTCTCGCACCGGCACGTGTTCGGGCCGATGTTCTGGTTCGTGCTCCTGCCCGGTCCGAGCGGCGCCGTGCTCTATCGATTCGCGCTGTTTCTCAGCCGCCGCTGGGCCGGGATGGCGCGCGCGGGGGACAGCGGACCGCTCCTCGACCTGCCCGGCGTCGGCGACGCGACGGTCGACATCGCGGGTCCGGAAACGCGTGCCGCGCTGGAACGCCCTGAGGCCTCGGAGGGACACCGCTTCGGTGAGTTCGCGCGCGTCGCCTTCGACGTGATCGACTGGCTGCCCGCACGCATCAGCGCCACCGCGTTCGCGGTCGTCGGCGACTTCGAGGACGCGATCTACTGCTGGCGCACGCAGGCCGCGCGCTGGCCCGACAGGATTCTCGGCGTGGTGCTCGCGGCGGGGGCCGGTGCGCTCGGCGTGCGGCTGGGAATGCCGGTGCCGCGCGGCGCAACCCTGGAGGATCGCCCCGAGCTCGGCCTGGGCGAGGACGCGGACACGCCTTACCTCGACAGCACCGTCGGCCTGATCTGGCGCGCGCTCGTGCTCTGGCTCGCGGCCCTGCTCGCGCTCAGCGTGGCACGGGCGTTCGGCTGAGTCAGTCCTTCCGCGCGGCGCCGCACTTCCAGCACGCGCCGAACTGCCCCTCGAGCAATTCGCCGCAGGCCGCGCACGTCCACGCGCTCGCCGGAGGCGGCGGTCGGCGCCAGACCTCGAGCAACGCCTCCGCCCGCGGCCGGTCGCGCTCGTGCACGAGATGCAGTTCCGCGGCGCACTCGGTGAACGGGATCTCGCCCGCCAGCCGCGACAGCAGCTCGTTCTTGATCCAGCAGCGGATTCCCTCCACTTCGAGCACGTTCCTGAGATGATGGATCTCCAGGAGGTTGAGCGAGACGAGCAGCGGTCTCATCGCCGCGGCGCCGACTCGGCGTCGAGGATGCGATGGAGCAGCTCGATGCGCCGCGGGTGGATCCGGCCGCGGTCGACTGCAGCGCGCACCGCGCAGCCCGGCTCCGCGCGGTGGCGACAGTCCGTGAAGCGACATTCCCCGCCGAGCGGCCGCAGCTCGGGAAACCCGCGCTCGATCGCGGCGCGACCGAGATGCGCAAGGCCGAATTCGCGCACGCCGGGCGAATCGACGATCGCGCCGGCCGGCTCGAGGCGGTAGAGGCGCGCCGCGGTGGTCGCGTGGCGTCCCGAGTCGAGGAAGCGCGAGATCTCGCGCGTCGCCGCGCGCGCCTGCGGGACGAGCGCATTGACGATCGTGGACTTGCCCATGCCCGACTGGCCCACCAGCGCCGTCACCGCGCCGGAGAGGTGGCGCCGGAGCGGTGCCGGATCGCGCCGGGCGCTCAGCTCGACGACCGGATATCCCGCTTGCGCGAACGGCGCGAGGCGCGCGCGAGCGACCGTCGCGGCCTCGACGAGGTCGGTCTTGTTCAGGACCAGGAAGGCGCGCAGCCCCTGATCCTCCGCTGCGACCAGGGCGCGCGCGACCAGGTCGTCCGCGAGGCTCGGCTCGCCCGCGCACACGATGGCGATCTGGGTGAGGTTGGCGGCGATCAGCTTGCGCCGGTGCGGCGCCGCGCGCAGGAAGACTGCCGTGCGCGGGCCGATCTCCTCGATCACGCCTTCGCCGGGCGCGGTGCGGGTGACCTGCACGCGGTCGCCGCACGCGGCGAGGCTCTGCTTGCCGCGCGGCACGCAGCGCAGGTACTCGCCGTCCTCGGCCTCGACGAGGTAGTGACGGCCGTACGCCGCGACCACCTCGCCCGAGGCGCGTTCCGTGCGCGGCGATCGCGGCTTCAAGCGGGTGCAGGCGGGGCGGTGGACTGGAGACGGGCGATGCGGTGCGCGGCCGGCGGGTGGGAATCGTAGAAGGCGGAGTGGACGGGGTCGGGCGTCAGGGTCGCGGCGTTGTCCTGGTAGAGCTTCACCAGCGCGCGCGCGAGATCGCCGGCGCCGGCTTGCCGCGCCGCGTAGGCATCCGCCTCGTACTCGTGCTTGCGCGAGTAGAGGCTGCCGAGCGGGTGCAGCAGGAAGGTGAAGGCCGGGATCACGAGGAAGAAGAGCACCAGCGCCATCGCGGTGCTGCGGCCCTCGACACCGAGCCCCGAGTAGAACCACGGCCGCTCGAGCAACCAGCCGAGGACCGCGAGGAACGCGAGGCTGGCGAGGAACAGCCAGGCGATGCGCTTCCACACGTGGCGCAACCGGAAGTGGCCGAGCTCGTGCGCGAGCACCGCTTCCACTTCGGCCGGGGCGAGCCGCGACAGGAGCGTGTCGAAGAAGACGATCCGCTTCGCCGCGCCGAGGCCGGTGAAGTACGCGTTGCCGTGGCTCGAGCGCCGCGAGCCGTCCATCACGAACAGCCCCTTCGACCTGAACCCGCACTTCGCGAGCAGCTGCTCGATGCGCGCCTTCAGCGCCGCGTCCTCGAGCGGCGAGAACTTGTTGAACAGCGGCGCGATGAGAGTCGGGTAGACGAGCAGGATCAGCAGGTTGAACGCCATCCACGTCAGCCACACGTACAACCACCAGTAGGTCCCCATGCGGGCCATCAGCCACAGGACGCAGAAGAGCAGCGGCACCGCGAGCGCGAGGCCGACCAGGATCTGCTTGATGAGGTCGGCGACGAACAGCGCCGGCGTGATGCGGTTGAACCCGAACCGCGCCTCGATGCCGAACGTGCGCACGACGGAGAAAGGCAGGTCGACCGCTCCGGCGAC
>JAGVSZ010000410.1 GCA_019137045.1 Betaproteobacteria bacterium | reverse complement strand
ACGACCCCGTCGCCGCCGCTCGCGCTCAGGCCCGGCACCTGGCGCGCGAGCAGGCGCGCGCCCTCCACCGCGGGGACGCGCTCGGCGCCGACGCGGATGACGAGCGTCCCGGCCGTCGCGTCGCCCCAGGTCTCCGAGAGCGGCGCGGCGCCTGCGCCCGGCGCGGGCTCCGCCGCCGGTCGGCGCGGCGCGAGACCGGCCACCCGGTCCAGGATCTGCGACGGCTCGAGCGCGGCGCGGTTCGGCGACAGCTCGCGCGCCTTCATCGCCGCCGCGCCCATCATGAGCAGCGCGAGAACGGCGGCGCCAGCCTGGATCGCGATGCTGCCGCCGGCGCTGTTCCAGAGCGCGTGCACCGCCGCCGCCGAGGCGAGGCCGATCAGCACCAGCTTCACCGCCTCGCGCCGCCGCATCGCCGCCAGGCCGACGAAGTAGCCGACGTACATCGAATAGGCCATGTGGCCGAAGATGTCGGAGACGAGGCGCGGCACCAGCAGGATCGACCCCTTGTCGGCGCTGAGCGCCGCGATCAGGCGCTGGACCTCGAACTTGCGGTGGGCCGCGTCGGGGAACTTGCGCAGGATGTTCGGCAGCTCGCGCGCGAGGACGTCCATGCTCTCGGACACCATGATGCGCGGCACGTACAGGAACACCGTCTCGACGAACGCGAACCCGAGCCCCGAGGCGGCGCCGATCAGCATCGCTTCGACCGGCTCGTTCGCCCCGAGCCGCTCGCCGAGCGGCGGCGCGAGCCGCAGGCCGAGGAACACCGCCGCCGCGACCGCGAGGCCCTTGAAGAACTCCTCCGGCAGCCCGGCGCAGAAGAACATGTTGATGAAGCGCGCGAGCCAGCCCGCGGAGCGCGGGTCGGCCGCGGGAACGAGCGGATTGCAGGTCACGGCGTGGATCGCCGAGAACACCGGGGTCTGCAGCAGGAGCGCGGTGAAGGCGCCGGCGGCGAGGAGCACCCACCACGGTTTCGATTTCCCGACCACGCGCAGCGCGAAGTACATCGCGGCGCCGGTGATCAGCGCGGCGAGCCAGACCGCGTACCACGGCACGATCAGCGGGATGACGGTCCTGCCGACCTGGTAGGTGGTCGCGATCCCGTCCATCGGCCGGCGGAGGTAGTAGAACATCGCGATCGCGCAGGCCGCGACGAACACCCCGGGCAGGAAATAGGCGCGCTTGACGAGTTCGCCGGCCTTGGACGCGAGCGGGAAGAGCTCGGACTGGGTGGGGGCTCCGTCGGCGCCCTGACGATAGTCGCCCCCCGGCCGCTTGTACGCCATGGTGTCCCCCTCCCTCCACCAACGAACGCGTCATGATCATGCGCGCCGGCCCGGTTTCGCAGGCGCCGCGGAGCGCGCCCTTCGTATAATCGCGCCACCCCGCCCGCCCGACACGGAAAGCGCGTGATCGCCCTCCTCCAACCCGGCCAGCGCCTGCGCTGCGTCTCCTCGGACGTGGAGTGCCGGGTCGAGAAGCGGCACGGCGGCGGCGGGCAGGGCGAGGTCTACCGCGTCACGGCCCGGGGCGAGCGCCACGCGCTCAAGTGGTACAACGACGCGATGCTCGGCGCCGATCCGCTGCTGCGCGCCCGGCTCGAGGCGGCGATCCGCAGCCGCGCGCCGTCGCCGCGCTTCCTGTGGCCGACCGAGCTCGTCACCCTGCCCGACGGCAGCCGCCTCGGCTACCTGATGCCGGAGCGCAACGCGTCCTACCGCAGCCTGCACGAGCTGATCACGAGCAGCGGCGACGACTGGCCTTCGTTCCGCGTGCTCACGACGGTCGCGCTCAACCTCGCCGACGCCTTCCTGCAGCTCCATGCCACGGGCTTCAGCTACCAGGACGTGAGCCCCGGCAACGTCTTCTTCGACCCGGGTTCGGGCGACATCCAGATCGCCGACAACGACAACGTCGACGTCGACGGCCGCCCGAGCGTGATGGGCGGCACGCGCGAGTACCAGGCCCCGGAATTGGTGGAGCAGACCGCGGGCCCGAGCCGGGCGACCGACCTGCACGCGCTGGCGGTGCTGCTCTTTCGCGTGCTGCTGGTCGATCACCCGCTCGTCGGCAGCCGCGATCTGCGCATCCGCAACGCGGCGAGCCGCGAAGCGACGCGCATCCTGTTCGGGCGCGAGGCGCTGTTCGTCTTCGATCCGGACGACCGTTCGAACGGGCCGATCCCGGAGCGCCACGCGGCGCTCAGCGCGCTGTGGCCGGCGCTGCCCCAGCACGTGCGCGACCTCTTCACGCGCGCGTTCACCAGCGGCCTGCGCGATCCGGCGCACGGGCGGGTGCAGGAGGGCGAGTGGCGGCGCGCGATGGCGCAGCTGCGCGACGCAATCCTGCTCTGCCCACGCTGCGGCTACGAGAGCTTCTACGACCCGCGCCGCGTCGCCCTGCGGGAGGCGACCTTCCGGTGCTGGAACCCGGAGTGCGGCGCCGAGCTCCCGGCCGCCGCGCCGCGCATCGGCCTGCGCGCAGATCGGGCCGCGCGCGGCCCGGCGAGCGAGCCGCCGCAGTCGGTGGTGGTGCTCACCCCCGGCACCCGGCTCTACCCCCACCATCTCCTCGGGCGTGACTACGATTTCAGCGCGCCGCTCGCCGAGGTGACCGGCGCGCCGCTCGCCCTCAGGAACCTCTCGCGCGCGGCGTGGACCGTGGTCGGCGCAGCGGAGCGCCGCGAGTCGATCGAGCCGGGGGCGAGCGCGCGGCTCGAGGCGCGCACGCGCATCCAGTTCGGCCGCACCGAGGGCGAAGTGAAGATGTGAGCGGCGCCGGCGCGGGGCGCGGGCGAGATCCCGCGCTGCGTCGGGGCCCCCACCGGGCAGCGGGTCGCGGAATCACTTGGCATCGCCGCGGCGCCCGCCTCCCGAGCACGAGGGAAATCGCCTTGGCCAGGATCAAGATCCAGTTCACCCTGTTTTCCGCGCTCTACCCCCCGCTCATCTCGGCGATGTCGGGCGGGTTCCTGGAAGCCGAAGGCCTGGATCGCGAGTGGTCGGTCTCCCCGCCGGGCGACCAGAAGCTCGGCACGTGGAGCCCGCACGTCGACATTGCGCGCGCGGCGTTCGATAAGACGCAGGACCTCTTCGAGTACAACGGCCTGCTGAAGGCGCGCTCGCCCTACGGGCAGGGCTGCGCCGCGCCGCCCGCAGGCGAGTAGCGGCGCGCCCATGGCCGGCGCCGAGATCCGCCCCTTCCGCCTCGCGGTCCGCGACGACGCCGTCGCGGACCTGAAGCGGCGCCTCGCGCAGGCGCGCCTGCCCGACGAGGCGCCCGAGTCGCCGTGGCGCTACGGCGCCTCCGTCGAATTCATGCGCCTGCTGGTCGATTACTGGGCCACCGGATACGACTGGCGCAAGACGGAAGCCGCGCTCAACGCGCACCCGCAGTTCGTCGCGTCGATCGACGGCATCGACGTGCACTTCATGAAGGTAGAGGGCCGCGGGCCGAACCCCAGGCCGCTCCTGCTCTCGCACGGCTGGCCAGGGTCGGTGCTCGAGTTCATGAAGCTCATTCCGCTGCTGACCGACCCGGCGGCGCACGGCGGCGATGCCGTCGACGCGTTCACCGTCGTCGCACCTTCGCTCCCCGGCTACACGCTGTCGTACCGTCCGAACCAGCCGCGCCGCGCCATCCCCGAGATCGGCGCGATGTTCCACGAGCTGATGACGCGGCTCGGGTTTTCACGTTATGGCGCGCAGGGCGGCGACTGGGGCTCGTTCATCACCGCCTGGCTGGGCGCGAACCGCGCGCAGCACCTGCGCGGCATCCATCTGAACATGATGCCGATCCGGCGCGACGCCGCGATGTTCTCGCACCCCTCCGAAGCGGAGCGGCGGTTTCTCGGCGAGCTGGAGCGCTTCCTCAAGGAGGAGACCGGCTACCAGTGGATCCAGGGCACGCGCCCGCAGACGCTCGCGTTCGGGCTCGCCGACTCGCCGGTCGGCCTGGCCGCATGGATCGCCGAGAAGTACCGCGCGTGGACCGACTGCGACGGCGACCCGAGGAACGCGCTGTCGATGGACGAGATGCTCGGGAACATCAGCCTGTACTGGTTCACCAACTGCATCGGCGCGTCGTTCTGGCCCTACTACGCCCGCATGCACGGGCCGTGGCCGATCGACGGGAAGATCGGCGTGCCGACGGGCTACTGCGAGTTCCCGCGCGAGATCCTGCGCCCGCCGCGCGCCGCCGCCGAGCGCGTGTTCACCGACATCCGGCGCTGGAGCGTGATGCCGCAGGGCGGGCACTTCGCCGCGCTGGAGCAGCCCGAGGCGCTGGCGCGGGAGATCCGGGCGTTTTACCGGCCCCTGGCCTGAGCATCGGCTAATTGTAATTGCAATTGACAATTAGCCTTGTCGAGGCCAGCATCCGTGGATGCTGATCG
>JAGVSZ010000521.1 GCA_019137045.1 Betaproteobacteria bacterium | reverse complement strand
GCCGCCCCGGCCGCGGCGCGCGGCTGGCTCGCGGACCTGCGCGCCGCGGCGCTCGAGCGCGCGAACGCGCTGACGCTGCCCACGACGCGCGACGAGGACTGGCGCTTCACCGACCTCTCGGCGCTCTACGCGCTCGCGTTCAAGCCCGCGGCGGCGGGGGCGGGGGCCGCGGGCGGCGCGGTGGAGTCGTTCGCCGTGCCCGAAGTCTCCGCGCGGCTGGTGTTCGTGGACGGCCGCTACGAGGCCGAGCTCTCGGGCGGTGCGCCGACCGCGGGCGTCGAGGTGCGCGACCTCGCCGGCGCGCTCGCCGGCGACGACGGCTTCCTGCAGGCGCAGCTCGCGCGGCTCGCCGACCCCGGTGACGACGCGTTCCGCGCCATCAACACTTCCGCCCTCGCCGACGGCGCGGTGATCCGCGTGCGCCGCGGCGTGGCGGCGAGCCCGGTGCAGGTCCTGTTCCTCAGCACCCAGGCCGGCGTCGCGACCCACCCCCGGGTGCTGGTCGTGGCCGAGGAGGACGCCGAGCTCACGCTGCTCGAGGAGTACGCGGGCCTCGCCGCCGACGCCTACTGCGTGAACGCGGTCACCGAGGTCGCGCTCGGACCGGCGGCGCGGGTGCGGCACGTGCGCGTCCAGCGCGAGGCGGCGCCGGCCTTCCACATCGCGACCAGCGCCGTGCGGGTCGAGCGCGACGCCCGCTACGCGTCGGTGTCGGTGGCGCTCGGCGCGCGCCTGTCGCGCCACACCCTGAACGTTACCCAGGCGGGCGCGGGCGCGACGATCGAGCTGGACGGCCTCGCGTTGATCCACGAGCGCCAGCTCGCCGACACGCACAGCTTCGTGGACCACGCGCACCCGAGCGGCACCAGCCGCCAGCTGCACAAGTGCGTGGTCGGCGGGCAGGCGCACGCGGTGTTCAACGGCCGCATCCTGGTGCGCGCGGGCGCGCAGCTCACCAGCTCGGGGCAGCAGAGCCGCAACCTGCTGCTCTCGCGGCGCGCGCACGTCGACACCAAGCCGCAGCTCGAGATCTTCGCCGACGACGTCAAGTGCGCGCACGGCGCGGCGATCGGCCAGCTCGAGGCCGACGAGCTCTTCTACCTGCGCAGCCGCGGGTTGAGCGAGCGCATCGCGCGCAACCTCCTCACCTACGGCTTCGCCGCCGAGATCGTGGACCGCATCCCGATCGCGTCGGTGGCCGCCGGCCTGCGCCGCGCCGTGCTGGAGCAGACGCAGACCGACCTGGAGTCGGGCCGATGAGCGCCCGGCCGAGCACGCGCCCGGCGGCGCGCCCCGCCACCCCGCTCGACGTCGCGCGCGTGCGTGCCGACTTCCCGATCCTGGCCAACGTGCGCCCGCACGGCAAGCCGCTCGTGTACCTCGACAACGGCGCCTCCAGCCAGATGCCGCAGCAGGTGATCGACCGGTTCGTGCGCTACCGCCAGTGGGAGCACGCGAACATCCACCGCGGCGTCCATCACCTCTCGCAGACCGCGACCGAGGCCTACGAGGAGGCGCGCCGCAAGGTGCAGCGCTACCTCAACGCCGCCGAGGAGCGCGAGATCGTCTTCACCTCCAACGTGACCGACGCCATCAACCTGGTCATGCAGGGCTACGGGCGCAAGTTCGTGGCCGCGGGCGACGAGGTCGTCCTCACGCACCTGGAGCACCACGCGAACATCGTGCCCTGGCAGATGCTGTGCGAGGAGAAGGGCGCGCGCCTGCGGGTGGTGCCGATCGACGACGCGGGCGAGCTCGTGCTGGACGAGTACGAGCGGCTGCTCGGGCCGCGCACGAAGCTGGTCGCGGTCACGCACGTCTCCAACGCCCTCGGCACGGTCAACCCGGTCAAGGCCATGATCGCGACGGCGCACCGCCACGGCGTGCCGGTGCTGGTGGACGGGGCGCAGGCGGTGCAGCACATGAAGGTGGACGTGCGCGACCTGGACGCCGACTTCTACGCCTTCACCGGCCACAAGCTGTTCGGGCCGACCGGCATCGGCGCGCTCTACGGCAAGGCGCCGCTGCTCGAGAAGATGCAGCCCTACAAGGGCGGCGGGGACATGATCCTGTCGGTGACCTTCGAGAAGACGACGTACAACGCGATTCCGCACAAGTTCGAGGCGGGCACCCCGCCGATCGCGGCAGCGATCGGACTCGGCGCGGCGATCGATTACGTGGGCGCAGTCGGACTGGATGCAATCGCCGCGCACGAGCGCGCGCTCCTCGCGTACGCGACCGCGGCGGTGTCGGAGATCGACGGCGTGCGCATCTACGGCAGCGCGCGCGACAAGGCCGCGCTGATCTCGTTCAACGTGGGCGGAGTGCACCCGCACGACGTCGGCACGATCCTCGACCACGAGGGCATCGCGATTCGCACCGGGCACCACTGCGCGCAGCCGGTGATGCAGCGCTTCGGCATCCCGGCGACGGCGCGCGCGTCGTTCGCCTTCTACAACACCTTCGACGAGGTCGACGCGCTCGCCGCGGCGATCCGCAAGGTGCAGCAGCTCTTCGGCTGAACGGCAATGGGTTCCGTGCAGCGCCATCAGAGTGATCGAACGCCGGGGCGCGGCCCCTCGTAATTCCCCCGTCATGGATTCGAAGCAGCTCTACCAGGAAGTCATCCTCGACCACAACAAGAAGCCCCGCAACTACGGGAAGCTCGAGGACGCCACGCACCGCTCGGAGGGTCTGAACCCGCTCTGCGGCGACCACATCTGGCTCGCGGCGAAGATCGGCGGGGACCGGATCGAGTCGATCGCGTTCGAAGGCGAGTCGTGCGCGATCTGCAAGGCTTCGGCCTCGATGATGAGCGTCGCGGTGAAGGGCCGCACCGTCGCCGAGGTCGAGACCCTGGTCGAGCACTTCCGCGCCATGACCACCGGCCAGGAGGACGCGGAGACGAGCGGCCGCTACCTCGGCCGCCTCACGGTCTTCGCCGGGGTGAAGGACCTGCCCTCGCGCGTGAAGTGCGCGATCCTGCCCTGGCACACGCTGCACGCCGCGGTGAACGCGGAAGCGGTCACCACCACCGAGGGCGACGCCGACCCGGTCGCGCGCGCCGCCGAGTAGCCCGATGCCGAAGATCGCCGAGATCGAACCGACGCCGAACCCGAACGCGATGAAGTTCGTGCTCAAGGAGCCGCTCACGTGGGGGATCTCGCGCTCGTACGACGCGCGCGAGCAGGCGCAGGGCGACGCGCTCGCGACCGCGCTCTTCGACATCCCGCACGTCACCAACGTCTTCTACGTCGATCACTGGATCACGGTGACCCAGGACGGCGCGGCAAACTGGGACGAGCTCATGCGCAAGGTCGCGGCCCCGATCCGCGCGGCGCCGGCGGCCGACGCGCAGTCGCAGGCCTTCGGCGCCGCCGGCGCCGGCCACCCGGCGCTCGCCGACGAGACGCTCTCGGACGACCAGCGGCAGAAGCTCGCGATGATCGCGGACATGGTGGACCACGACGTGCGCCCCTACCTGCAGGGCGACGGCGGCGACCTGTATCTCGTCGGGCTCGAGGGCAACGTCCTCAAGGTGCACTACCAGGGCGCCTGCGGCAGCTGCCCGAGCTCCCTCTCCGGCACGCTCGCCGGCATCGAGAGCATGGTGAAGATGATCGACCCGGAGATCGAGCTGGTCCCGGTCTAGGCGGGGCGGCGCGGGCGCGGGACCGCGGGCCGCCCCTAGCCGGCGCGCTTTCGCCTCTGCTATTCTCGCGCCACGGCATGTGCCGGTCTTTGCAGAAAGGAGGTGATCCGGTGTCTAGTCGCTACCTGAGGCTTGCTGCCGCGATCGCATTTCTCTTCGCGGCGAGCGCAGCGTCGGCCTGTCCCGGCGCGAAAATGAAGTCCGCTGACGGCTCGCACGGCTCCTCCCACTTCAGCACCGGGCAGGGCAGCTAGGCGCAGACCGGACGCGCGGCTTCGTTCGCCGGCACCGACGCACTCGAAGGTAACGAACGAAGCGCGACGAGATGGCCGCAGGGGAGACCCTGCGGCCATTTCCTTTTGCGGCCGGGCGGCGGCTTGCGGCACGCGGCGGCGCCGGCTACGCTCGACGCGTGCTGTCCATCCGCGGTCTGGCCAAGTCCTACGCGGGCCCCCGCGCCCGCACCGTCCTCTCCGGCATCGACCTCGAGCTCGCGCGCGGCGAGTACGTCGCGGTGATGGGCGAGTCGGGCATCGGCAAGTCCACGCTCCTCAACCTGGTGGCGGGCCTCGATCGCCCCGACGCGGGCGCGATCGTGCTCGACGGGGCCGAGCTCACCGCCCTCGGCGACGACGCGCTCACGCGGCTGCGGCGCACCCGCATGGGCTTCGTGTTCCAGGCGTTCCACGTCCTGCCCTACCTCACCGTGGCCGAGAACGTCGCGCTGCCGCTGCTGCTGGCGGGCGC
>JAGVSZ010000316.1 GCA_019137045.1 Betaproteobacteria bacterium | reverse complement strand
CAGGCCGCGGCCCCGTACCACGCCAAGGTGACGATGGAGCCGTTCGAGCGCGGCTACGGCCACACGCTCGGCAACGCGCTGCGGCGCGTGCTGCTGTCGTCGATGCCCGGGTTCGCGCCCACCGAGGTGCAGATCGCGGGGGTGCTGCACGAGTACTCGACGATCGAGGGCGTGCAGGAGGACGTGGTCGACATCCTGCTCAACCTGAAGGGCGTGGTGCTCAAGCTGCACAGCGGCAGCGAGGCGACGCTGCGCCTGTCGAAGAAGGGGGAGGGCGTGGTCACCGCCGGCGACATCGAGCTCACCCACGACGTCGAGATCATCAATCCCGATCACGTGATCGCGCACCTGTCGCCGGGCGGCAAGCTCGAGATGACGATGAAGGTGGAGCGCGGCCGCGGCTACCAGCCGGGCAACATGCGCGTCGTGCCGGAGGAGTCCAAGGGCATCGGCAAGATCATCCTGGACGCCTCGTTCTCGCCGGTGAAGCGCGTCAGCTACCAGGTCGAGAGCGCGCGCGTCGAGCAGCGCACCGATCTCGACAAGCTGATCATGGACATCGAGACCAACGGCGTGGTGGATCCCGAGCAGGCGATCCGCGACGCCGCGCGCATCCTCGTCGACCAGCTGTCGGTGTTCGCGGCGCTCGAGGGCACCGCGGTGCCGGCCGAGGAGAAGGGAGGGCGCGTGCAAGCGCCGCCGATCGACCCGATCCTGCTGCGCCCGGTGGACGACCTCGAGCTCACCGTGCGCTCGGCCAACTGCCTGAAGGCGGAGAACATCTACTACATCGGCGACCTCATCCAGCGCACCGAGACCGAGCTCCTGAAGACCCCGAACCTCGGGCGCAAGTCGCTGAACGAGATCAAGGAAGTCCTCGCCGCGCGCGGGCTGACGCTCGGGATGAAGCTCGAGAACTGGCCGCCCGCGGGCCTGGAGAAGCTGACGCCCTGAGGCGTCCGGAGAGACGAAGATGCGCCACGGTCACGGACTGAGGAAGCTCAATCGCACGTCGAGCCATCGCGTGGCGATGTTCCGCAACATGACGAACTCGCTGCTACGGCACGAGGCGATCAAGACGACGCTGCCGAAGGCGAAGGAGCTGCGCCGGCTGGTGGAGCCGATGATCACGCTCGGGAAGACGCCGTCGCTCTCGAACCGCCGCCTGGCGTTCAACCGCCTGCGCGATCGCGACATGGTCACCAAGCTCTTCAGCGAGCTCGGGCCGCGCTACGCGAAGCGCAACGGCGGGTATCTGCGCATCCTGAAGTCGGGGTTCCGGCTCGGCGACAACGCGCCGATGGCGCTGGTGGAGCTGATGGACCGTCCGGAGCCGAAGGAAGAGGAAGCGAAGGGCGAGGCGAAGGGCTGAGCGCAGGTCGGCGCGGACGCGAAGGCCGGGGCGACCCGGCCTTCGGCGTTTCGGGCCCGTAGAATCGCCGCATGGCGATCTGCCTCTTCACCGACTTCGGCGCCGGCGACCTCTACGCCGGACAGGTCGAAGCGGTGCTCGAGCGCGACGCGCCGGGCGCGCGCGTCATCCACCTGCTGCACGAGGCGCCGCCGTTCGACGTCCGCGCAGCCGCGCACCTGCTGGCTGCGCTCGTGACCCGGATTCCGACCGGGCAGGTCGTAATCGGCGTGGTGGATCCCGGCGTCGGCACCGACCGTGGCGCGGTCGCCCTGCGCGCCGACGCGAGCTGGTACGTCGGGCCGGACAACGGCCTGTTTTCGGTGGTGGCCGCCCGCGCCGCGGGCCGTGAGGTTTGGCGACTGCCGGCGGCCGGCGCGGACGCCGCGCCTTCGTTCCATGGCCGCGACGCGTTCGCTCCGGCGGCCGCGGCGATCGCGACGGGGCGGTTTCCGACCGCCGGGGCGACGCGTGCCGCGGACCTCGAGGTGAGGCTCGATGCAGCGGATCTTTCCGCGATCATCTACGTCGACCACTACGGCAACGGCTGGACGGGCCTGCGCGCCGCGGCGATCGCGCCGACGCGGCGGCTCGCGGTCGCCGGCCGCGAGCTCGCGCACGCGCGCGTGTTCGGCGCGGTGTCGCCCGGCACCGCCTTCTGGTACGAGAACTCGAGCGGGCTCGTCGAGATCGCGGTGAACGGCGGCAGCGCCGCAAGGATGCTGGGGCTCGGGATCGGGACGCCGGTCGCGCTGCGCTGAGCCGGCGCGCGGTCGGCGTATGATGAGTGCATCGCTTGCCCGATGCGACGAGGCACGATGCGCAGATCCTTCACGCGCGCCGCTGTCTGGCTGACGGGGCTCGTGCTGCTCGGCGCCGCCGCGGTGTGCGCAGGCGCGCCGGAGGGCCCGGTCGTGGTCCTCGAGGTGGACGGCCCGATCGGCCCGCACACCGCCGACTACGTCCACCGCGGCCTGGAGAAGGCCGTGCAGCGCAGGAGCGTCCTGGTGGTGCTGCGCCTGGACACTCCCGGCGGCCTCGACACGTCGATGCGCGAGATCATCAAGGACATTCTCGCCTCGCCCGTTCCGGTCGCGGCCTACGTCGCGCCGAACGGCGCGCGCGCGGCGAGCGCGGGGACCTACATTCTCTACGCCGCGCACGTCGCCGCGATGGCGCCGGCCACCAACCTCGGCGCGGCGACGCCGGTGGCGATCGGCGCGCCGACCGGCGCGGCGCCCGAGTCCGGAAAACCCGCAGGCAAGGGCGAGACGCGGGACGAGCCGCGCTCGCCCGACGCGATGACGAAGAAGCAGGTCAACGACGCGGCCGCGTACATCCGCGGACTGGCGCAGCTCCGGGGCCGCAACGCCGAGTGGGCGGAGCGTGCGGTGCGCGAGGCGGTCAGCCTCCCGGCGGCGGACGCGGCGCGTGAACACGTGATCGACCTCGTCGCGACGGACGTGCAGGCGCTCGTGCGCGCCATCGACGGGCGCGAGGTGAACGTACGCGGGCAGTCGCGCCGGCTCGCGCTCGCGGGGGCGAGCCTCGAGACGTTCGCGCCGGACTGGCGCACGCAGGTGCTGGCGGTGCTCGCCAACCCGAGCCTCGCGCTCATCCTGCTGCTCGTCGGCGTGTACGGGCTCTGGTTCGAGTTCTCGAATCCCGGGTTCATGTTCCCGGGGGTGGTCGGCGGCATCTGCCTCCTGCTCGCGGCGTTCGCGCTCCACCTGCTGCCGGTGAACTACGCCGGCCTCGCGCTCCTCCTGCTCGGCCTGGGTTTCATCATCGCCGAGGCGTTCCTGCCGAGCTTCGGCTCGCTCGGGATCGGCGGGGCGATCGCGTTCGTCGTCGGCGCGGTCCTGCTGATCGACTCCGACGTCCCCGGCTTCGGCATCCCGCTCTGGCTCATCGCCGGGCTCGCCGTCGCCAGCGTGCTGTTCGTCCTTCTCGTCGGCGGCCTGGCGGCGCGCGCGCGCGGCCGGCCGGTGGTGGCCGGGCGCGAGGAGCTGGTCGGCGCCGGCGGCGAGGTGATCGAAGCCCTCGGCGACGAGACCTGGGCGCGGGTCCACGGCGAGACCTGGCGGGTGCGCAGCCGCGCGCGCCTCGCGCCCGGCAGCCGGGTGCGCGTGACCGGCGTCGACGGGCTGGTGCTCGAGGTGAGGCCGGAGCGGGAAGGCGCTTAGGAGAGCCAGGATGCCATTCGGATACGTCACCGGCGTCGTCGTCCTCGTCCTCGTGGCGTTCGTGCTCTCGTGCCTGCGCATCCTGCGCGAGTACGAGCGCGGCGTCGTGTTCATGCTCGGGCGGTTCTGGCGCGTGAAGGGACCCGGGCTGGTGGTGGTCGTGCGCGGCGTCCAGCAGATGGTGAAGGTGGACCTGCGCGTCGTGGTGCTCGACGTCCCGCCCCAGGACGTGATCACGCGCGACAACGTCTCGGTCAAGGTCAACGCGGTGGTGTACTTCCGCGCGGTCGATCCGCAGCGCGCGATCATCCAGGTGGAGAACTTCCTCGCCGCGACCAGCCAGCTCGCGCAGACCACGCTGCGCGCGGTGCTCGGCAAGCACGAGCTCGACCAGCTGCTCGCGGAGCGCGAGCAGCTCAACCTGGACGTGCAGCGCATCCTCGACGCGCAGACCGACGCCTGGGGCATCAAGGTGACCAACGTCGAGATCAAGCACGTCGACCTCAACGAGTCGATGGTGCGCGCGATCGCGCGCCAGGCCGAGGCCGAGCGCGAGCGGCGCGCGAAGGTGATCCACGCCGAAGGCGAGCTGCAGGCCTCCAGGACGCTGCTCGAGGCCTCGCGCATGCTCGCGCAGCAGCCGCAGGCGATGCAGCTGCGCTACCTGCAGACCCTCACGCAGATCGCGGGCGACAAGAGCTCGACCATCGTCTTCCCGCTGCCGATGGACCTCCTCGACGCCCTGGCGCGACGGCCGGGCGGCGGATCGCCCGGCGGGGGCTGAGCGCGCGCCGCCGGCGCGGTCAGCGCGGTTCGGCGAGCGAGCCCGGCTT
>JAGVSZ010000441.1 GCA_019137045.1 Betaproteobacteria bacterium | reverse complement strand
CCGAAGGCCTCGAACATCTCGACCGTCCGGCACGCGATGCCGTCGGCGCGGCCGAGCTCGAGGGGCCCGGCGCGCCGCTCGACCAGGCGCGCGTGGATGCGCGGGAACGTCGAGTGCTGCGCCGCGAGCAGGGTGCCGGCGGGACCGCTGCCCACGACGAGCACGTCGACTTCGTCGGGAAGCGAGGCGTAGCGCGCTTCCGCGTCCGGCGCCGCGGGCAGGACGTCGGGGTCGCCGGGGCGGTAGCCGTCGAGGTAGAACTGCATGGCTCAGGGTTCCCTGTTCCGCGGCCGCGAAGATCGTGCCGCGACGTCGACGAACGCGTTCGGGGCTCCGGCGAGGGGCTCCGGTCCGGGCTCGCAGTCCGCCCGCGCGTCGGGGATCCCGCCTTCGTTCAGGGCGATCCTCCCCGTGCGCGGAGGGGGCGCGCGGTCAAACGCGGCCGAGGCGGCTCACTCCAGATTCTGCACCTGCTCGCGCATCTGCTCGATCAGCACCTTGAGCTCGAGCGCCGCGCGGGAGAGCTCGGCGTCGACCGACTTCGAGCCCAGCGTGTTGGCCTCGCGATGGAGCTCCTGCGCGAGGAAGTCGAGGCGCTTGCCGGCGCTGCCGCCCGCGGCGAGCACGCGGCGGAACTCGGCGACGTGCGTGGCGAGGCGCGACAGCTCCTCCTCGACGTCGACCTTGGTCGCGAACAGCGCGAGCTCCTGTTTCAGCCGGTCCTCGTTCGGGTCGAGCCCGGCCTCGCGCAGCCGCGCGTTCAGCTTCTCGGTGTAGGCGGCGTGCACGGCCGGGATGCGCGGCGCGACGCGGGCGACCTGGGCGGCGATGTCGTCGCAGCGCGCGGAGAGGATCGCGGCGAGCTTCGCGCCTTCGCGGGCGCGGGCGGCGGCGAGCTCGGCGAGCGCCTCGTCGACGAGCGCCAGCGCCCGGGCGGCGAGCGTCTCGGGATCGACCGTGGGCTCGGCCAGGACGCCGGGCCAGCGCAGGATCTCGTGCACCGAAAGCGGCGCCGCCTGCGGCACCTGCCGCGCCACGTCCGCGGCGGCCGCGGCCAGGGCGGCCACCCGGCCCGGGTCGACCGCGATTCCCGCGGCGCCGGGCGCGGTCCGGTTGAGGCCGAGCCTCAGCTCCACCTTGCCCCGCCGGAGCTGGCCGGCGAGCTTCTCGCGGAGCGCCGGCTCGAGCGTTCGGAGCTCGTCGGGGAGCCTGAGCGAGAGGTCGAGGTAGCGGTGGTTGACGCTGCGGAGCTCGGCGACGAGCGACGCACCGGGGAGCTCCGCGGAAGTCGCCGCGAAGCCGGTCATGCTGAGGATCATCGGGGGTTCGGGCAGGATTTCGACAACTTTTCCGGCTTTACAGGACCGGCGGGCATCGGGAGAATGTAGGCGTTATCCGAAGCCCGCGCAAGCGCGCGGGACGCCCGCTGGCACGGCTCTTGCGGCGCCTTGGCGGATTCACGCTGCGACTCCCGATGCCCGTCACCAACCAGGCCCTGCCAGGCGGCTACCAGCTGCTGAACTACCGGATCGACCGGCAGATCAGCCGCGGCGGCTTCTCGATCGTCTACCGGGCGTTCGACGACACCGGGTCGCCGGTCGCGATCAAGGAATACCTGCCCTCGTCGCTGGTGCTGCGCACCGAGGGCGACGTCGTACGGGCGTCGTCGGCCGAGAACCTGACCTCGTTCCGCTACGGGATGAAGTGCTTCTTCGAGGAGGGTCGCGCCCTCGCGAAGATCAACCACCCGAACGTCGTGCGGGTGCTGAACTTCTTCCGCGCGAACGAGACCGTCTACATGGTGATGCGCTACGAGCGCGGGCGCACGCTGCAGCAGCAGATCCAGATGCGCCAGGACCAGATGTCGGAGCGGTTCGTCCGGCACGTGTTCATGCACCTCCTGAACGGCCTGCGCGAGGTGCACACGCACAAGCTGCTGCACCTCGACATCAAGCCGGCCAACATCTACCTGCGCACCGACGGGAGCCCCGTGCTGCTCGACTTCGGCGCCGCGCGGCAGACGCTCACCAACACGCGCCCGAAGCTCGCGCCGATGTACACGCCCGGCTTCGCGGCCCCCGAGCAGTACCGCGACCCCGACCGGCTCGGCCCCTGGACCGACGTCTACGGCGTCGGCGCCTCGATGTTCGCCTGCCTGGCCGCGTTCGCGCCGCAGGCGGCCGACGCCCGCGTCCAGGAGGACCACCTGGTCTCCGCCAAGAAGATCTGGGCCGGCCAGTACTCGGACAACCTGCTCGAGGTGGTCGACTGGTGCCTGCGGCTCGACCCGCTCGAGCGCCCGCAGTCGGTATTCGCGCTGCAGAAGGCGATCCGCGACATCCCGCCCAAGAAGCGCAAGCTTTCGATCCTCGGGAACATCAAGCGCGTGCTGTTCTCCGAGATCCGCGCCTGACGCGGTCCCCGGGCCCCTGCCGCGCGGCCGGCACGGTAAGATGCGCGCGACCGCGCCCCGGCGCCGGCGCGACCGGACGCGGACGCCGACGCCCCTCCCCGACCTCCGCCCGACCGCTTCGCCGCCCGATGCGCTTCACGATCTTCCAGGAATCGCGCAAGGGCTCGCGCCGCATCAACCAGGACCGGATCGCGTACACCTACGGCCGCGACACGCTCCTGATGGTCGTCGCCGACGGGATGGGCGGCCACGCGGGCGGCGAGATCGCGGCCCAGATCTGCGTGCGGCTGTTCGTCGAGCGCTTCCAGCAGGAGGCGAAGCCGATCCTGCGCAACCCGCTCAAGTTCCTGCAGGACACGATGCTGCGCGCGCACGCCGCGCTCGGCTCGTACGCGAACCAGTTCTCGATGCTCGAGACGCCGCGGACGACCTGCGTCGCGGTCGTCGTGCAGGCCGGGTTCGCGCACTGGGCGCACGTGGGGGACTCGCGCTTCTACCTGTTCCGGCAGGGCACGCTGATCGGCTCGACCAAGGACCACTCGAAGGTCCAGTACCTGGTCGACCAGGGGATCATCGGGGCGCACGACGTCGCGCAGCACCCGGACCGCAACAAGATCTTCAGCTGCCTGGGCGGCCTCGTCGATCCGGTGATCGATCTGTCGAAGCGGACGCCGCTGCGCAACGGCGACGTGATGGTGCTGTGCACCGACGGTCTGTGGAGCGTGCTGCCGCAGCACGAGATCGCGCACTGGCTCACCTCCCAGCCGGTCCTCAAGGCGGCGCCTGCGATGATGCGCGAGGCCGAGAAGCGGGGCGGCCCGGACGGCGACAACCTGTCGCTGATCTGCGTGCGCTGGGGTCCCGAGACGCTCACCGACGAGCCGTCGACGACGATCACCGAGACGATGGGGCTGGGTGAGTTCGAGACCCAGATCGACCGCACGATCACGCTGACCGACCGCAAGGGCCAGCAGCGCGACCTGACCGACGACGAGATCGAGCGGGCGATCAGCGAGATCCAGTCCACCATCCAGAAATACCGGAAGTAGGGGGCGTTGCGGACGGCCGAGCGTGTGCGACTGCGATCAGTCGATCGGCGCAACGCGTTCGAGCGGCGCGCCGGTGTCGTCCGGCGCACCCATGCGGGTGGGGAGCGGCGCGCCCCTCAACGCGTCACGCCGATCGCAAGGGGACGTCGCCGCCGCGGAGCCGATGCTTCGTGCGGACGCCCGCGCGCGGCGGCGACGGCGTATCGGGGCGGCGGCGCGCGTGGTAGCTGTACACTGATCCCTGATCCCGGACTCCTGACTCGCGATGCGCCAGCTCGTCCTCGACACCGAGACCACCGGCCTCGACCCGCGCCAGGACCATCGGATCATCGAGATCGCGGCCCTCGAGCTCGTCGATCGCCGCCCCACCGGGCGGCACCTGCACTACAAGCTCAACCCCGAGCGCGAGATCGATCCCGGCGCGACCGAGGTCCACGGGATGACCTGGGACGACCTGCGCGACAAGCCGCTGTTCCGCGACGTCGCGGGCGAGTTCGTCGACTTCGCGCGCGGCGCCGAGTGGATCATCCACAACGCGCCGTTCGACGTCGCGTTCCTCGACGCCGAGCTCGCGCGCGTCGAGCTGCCCCGCTGCGGCGAGATCGCGGCGAAGGTCGTCGACACGCTCGCGCTCGCGCGCGAGGCGTTCCCGGGCAAGCGCAACAACCTGGACGCGCTGTGCGAGCGCTTCGGCGTCGACAACGCCGGGCGCACCCTCCACGGCGCGTTGCTCGACGCGCAGCTCCTGGCCGACGTCTTCCTCGCGATGACGCGCGGGCAGGAGACGCTGGTGATGGACCTGCCGTCCGGCGCCGCGGCGGGCGGGCGGGCCGGAGGCGTGGTCCGGGGCGGTCCGCGGCCGCCCGTCCTCGTGCTCGCGCCGAGCGACGGCGAGCTCGCGGCACACCGTGCCTACCTCGAGGCGCTGGAGGCGGCCAGCCGCGGCCGGTGCGTCTGGCTCGCGCTCGAG
>JAGVSZ010000036.1 GCA_019137045.1 Betaproteobacteria bacterium | reverse complement strand
GCGGCGTGAGCTACACTGCGCCCGGTGCGCGCGCGGCCTCGCGCACGCGCGCCGCGCCCCGGCGGCACTCGGGCCTTGCCACGCAAATGAAGATCTACTACTCGCCCAGGCAGCTCGCGCATCGCCCCTGGCAGTTCATGATGGCGGGGCGGCTCGTGCCGCACCTCGAGGTGCCGGAGCGCTGCGAGCGGCTGCTCGCGGCCGTGCAGCGCGCGAGCTACGTCGTGGACGAGCCGCGCGACGACTTCGGGCTGGAGTGGATCGCGCGCGTGCACGAGCCGGGGTACCTCGAGTTCCTGCGCACCGCCTGGGCGCGCTGGACGGGGCTGACGAACCCCGGGCCCGAGATCCTGCCCAACGCGCATCCCTACCGCGGCGCGCACGACGACCTCGCTCCGCGCCGGCCGCCGCGCGCGGCCTCCCCGGTCGCGCAGGCGGGCTACTACATCGGCGACCTCGCTTCAGCGGTGGGCGCGGGCACCTGGGAGTCGGCGGTCGCGGCCGCCCACACCGCGCTCGCGGCGGCCGAGGCGCTGCTCGCGGGCGAGCACGCCGCATACGCGCTCTGCCGCCCGCCGGGCCACCACGCCGCGGCCGACCGCGCCGCGGGATTCTGCTACCTCAACAACGCGGCGATCGCGGCGGAGCTGCTGCGCACGCAGTTCGCGCGCGTCGCGATCCTCGACGTCGACGCCCACCACGGCGACGGCACGCAGTCGATCTTCTACCGGCGCGCCGACGTGCAGTTCGTCTCGATCCACACCGACCCGACCGGCTACTACCCGTTCTTCTCCGGCTACGCCGACGAGTACGGCGCGGGCGAGGGCGAGGGCTGCAACCTCAACATCCCGCTCGCGCGCGGGAGCGGCGACGCCGAGTATCTCGACGCTCTGGACGAGGCGCTGGAGGGGATCCGCGCGCACCGCTCGGAGGCGCTGGTGGTGTCGGCGGGCTTTGACGCGCACGAGCGCGACCCGCTGTCCGCGCTGAAGGTCACGAACGACGGCTACCGGCGCATCGGCGACGCGATCGCGAGCCTCAAGCTCCCGACCGCGATCGTGCAGGAGGGCGGCTACGGGCTCGAGCTCCTTGGCCAGAACCTGGTCGCTTTCCTCGGCGGGTTCAACCTCGGCAGCCGCCTGTAGCGCCCCACCGCGCGGCGCGGGCGCAGGGCGCACGCACCGCTGTGGCTAGAATACTGTTCCCGCACACGACCGCTTCGCGCCCATGCCTGCGATCAGCCGCCGCACCGCCGACCTCGGCACCGAGAACGCCTTCGTGGTGCTCGCGGAGGTGACCGCGCTCCTGCGGCAGGGGCGCGACGTCATCTCGTTCTGCATCGGCCAGCCGGACTTCGCGACGCCGGCGCACATCCAGGACGCCGCGATCGAGGCGATCCGCGACGGCCGGCACGGGTACACGCCGTCGGCCGGGATCGACGCGCTGCGCGAGGCGGCCGCGCACTACCTGGGGCGCATGCGGGGCGTCGCGGTCGCGCCCGACGAGGTGGTGGTCGGCGCGGGCGCGAAGCCGTTCATCGCGTACTCGATTCTCTCGACCACCGACTACGGGGTCGGCGACGAGGTGATCTACCCGAATCCCGGCTTCCCGATCTACGAGTCGCAGATCAAGGCGCACGGGGCCGTGCCGGTGCCGCTGCCCCTGCGGGAGGCGCGCAACTTCGCCTTCGACCCGGCCGACCTGGAGGCCAGGCTCTCCCCGCGCACGAAGCTCCTGATCCTCAACTCGCCGCACAACCCGACCGGCGGCATCCTCGCCCGGAAGGACCTCGAGGACATCGCGGCGATCCTCCGCCGCCACCCCGCGGTCTGGGTGTACGCGGACGAGATCTACTCGCGCCTGTGCTACGAAGGCGAGTTCGCCTCGATCGCGTCGCTCCCGGGCATGTACGAGCGCACGATCATCTGCGACGGCGCGTCGAAGACCTGGGCGATGACCGGGTGGCGGCTCGGGTTCGCGTCGAACCCGGTGCTCGCCCCGCAGTTCGTGCGCTGGGTGACGAACACCGACTCGTGCGCCTCGCAGATCACCCAGTGGGCCGCCGTGCAGGCGATCAACGGCCCGCAGGACGAGGCCGAGGCGATGCGCGCGTCGTTCATCGAGCGCCGCGATCTCATCGTGCGGCTGCTGAACGACGCACCGGGGGTGACCTGCAAGACCCCGGGCGGGGCGTTCTACGCCTGGCCGAACGTGACCGAGGCGTGCCGCATGATCGGGGCCGCGGACTCGGAGGAGTTCCGCAAGCGCCTGCTGCACGAGGCCGGCGTCGCGGTGCTCGCCGACATCCACTTCGGCGCGCGCGTGCCGGGCGAGGGGCAGCACGTGCGCTTCAGCTACGCCGCCTCGCCCCAGGCGATCGAGGCGGGCGTGGCGCGGATGGCGGACTTCATCCGGAAGAACACGCGCCGGGCGGCATGAGCGCGGCCCGGACACCGGTCGTCGGCGTCGCCGCTGCGCAGCTGCGCGCCGCGCGCGGCCGTCGGCTCGACGCGCTGGGGCAGTCCGGATGACCCGCCTCACGCGCGCGCTCGCCCTGGCCGGCGCGTTCGTCGCGAGCGGGCCCGCGCTCGGCGAAGCGGTGGACATCTGCTTCAACTACGGCTGCCGGGACGTGGCGAGCATCCGGTTCGACTCCGACGTGCTAGGGGAGGTCGGGCGCCTGTTCGACGGCGTCGCCTCGCCCGCGGCCGAGCGCGCGGCGGTCGCCCAGGCGCTGGGCGCGTTCTCCCTCCAGGCCGCCTTGCAGAGCCCGACCTGGCGCGACCGCGGCGGCAACCTCGACGACGACGAGGTCGACGGCCGGATGGACTGCATCGACCACTCGCGGAACACGAGCGCGTACCTCGCGCTGCTCGAGCGCAAGGGCTGGTTGCGCTTCCACGCCGTCGGCGACCGGGTGCAGCGCGGCTGGATCTTCACCGTCCACTGGGGCGCGCAGCTGAGCGAGCCGGACGGCGCGCGCTGGGTCGTGGACACGTGGTTCCACGACCCCGGCGCCGACGCCGTCATCTATCCGCTGGAGCGCTGGCTGGCCGGCGCCCGGCCGCCCGGCACCGGGCCCCTGCGCTTCTAGCCCCATGTCCGCCGAGCGCATCGTGGTCGGCATGTCCGGCGGCGTCGACTCGTCGGTCGCCGCGCTGCTGCTCAAGCGCGCGGGACACGAAGTCGTCGGCCTGTTCATGAAGAACTGGGAGGACGACGACGACGACGAATACTGCTCGACGCGCCAGGACCTGGTCGACGTCGCCGCGGTCGCGGACCTCCTAGGAATCGAGCTCGACGTCGTCAACTTCGCCGCCGCGTACCGCGAGCGGGTGTTCGCGGAGTTCCTGCGCGAGTACGCCGCCGGCCGCACGCCCAACCCGGACGTCCTCTGCAACGCCGAGATCAAGTTCAAGGCGTTCCTCGACCATGCGCTCGCGCTCGGCGCGAGCCGGATCGCGACCGGGCACTACGCCGGCGTGCGCGCGCGCGACGGGCGGTTCGAGCTGCTGAAGGGCGCCGACCCGGCCAAGGACCAGAGCTACTTCCTGCACCGCCTGACCCAGGCGCAGCTCGCGCGCGTGGCGTTCCCGCTCGAGCGGCTGCGCAAGACCGAGGTGCGGCGCATCGCGCACGAGGCCGGCCTGCCGGTCGCGGAGAAGAAGGACTCGACCGGCATCTGCTTCATCGGCGAGCGCCCGTTCCGCGCCTTCCTCAACCGCTACCTGCCGCACCGGCGCGGCCCGATGAAGACCCCCGCAGGGCGCGTGGTCGGGGAGCACGTCGGGCTCGCGTTCCACACCATCGGGCAGCGCTCGGGGCTCGGCATCGGCGGGACGAAGGGGGGCGACGGCGCGCCGTGGTACGTCGCGGGAAAGGACCTGGCGGCCAACGCGCTGATCGTCGTGCAGGGGCACGACCATCCCCTGCTGTCGCGCCGCGCGCTCGTGGCGGCGGATCTCGCGTGGGTGGCGGGCGCACCGCCGCCGACCGGCGCGACCTACGGCGGGAAGATCCGCTATCGCCAGGCCGACGCCGCCTGCCGCATCGCGGCGCAGGACGCGGAGCGCTGCGAGATCGAGTTCGAAGAGCCCCAGTGGGCCGTCGCCCCGGGTCAGTCGGTGGTGCTGTACAGCGGGGAGGTGTGCCTCGGGGGCGGGGTGATCCAGTGAACCCCGCGCGCGCTACTCGCGCGGGGCGGTTTCGGCGAAGCTCGGCCGCTCGGCGAGCTTCACCGCGAGCCGCGCGAGGTTCGGCCGGTCCTTGCGCCACTCGAGCTGCGGAAAGCGGAAGTCGAACCAGCCCACGCACGCGCCCACCGCGACGTCGGCGAGGGTGAACGCGGCGCCATGGCACCAGGGGCGGGTGCCGATCTGGATGTCCATCGCGTCGAGGCTGCGCGCCACCTTGCCCATCTGGCGGTCGATCCAAGACGCGCTGCGCTCGGCGGCGGGACGCTGGCCCTCCAGCCGCGCGAGCACGCCCGCGTCGAGCGCGCCGTCGGCGAGCGCCTCCCAGCGGCGCACCTCGATGCGCTCCCGGTTGTCGGCCGGGATCAGCTTGCCGATGGGCGAGACCGAGTCGAGGAACTCGCAGATCACGCGCGAGTCGTAGAGCGCCGTCCCGTCGTCCAGGACGAGCACCGGCACCTTGCCGAGCGGGTTGTAGTCGGGCACCGGATTCTCCGGCGCCCAGACGTTGTGCGGCTCCCACGCGTACTCGACGCGTTTCTCGGCGGCGACGATGCGCGCCTTGCGGACGTACGGGCTGGTGAGCGAGCCGATGAGCTTCATTTGGGCGGGGCGACGGGGCGGGAACGCTCGAGCGACGACGCCGGATTATATACGCGCGCCTCGCGCGCAGGCGGTGCGCAGGGGGGCGCGTGGTAGACTCGACCGCGCCCGCTTCCGCCCGCACGATGCCGCTCTCCGCGCTCACCGCGATCTCGCCGCTCGACGGCCGGTACGCGCGCAGCCTCGAGCCGCTGCGGCCGTGGGCGAGCGAGCTCGCGCTGATGCGGGCGCGGGTCCGGGTGGAGGTCGAGTGGCTGCTCGCGCTCGGCGCGGAACCGGGGGTGGCCGAGGTCGCGCCCTTCGCGCCCGCCGCGGCGGCGAAGCTGCGCGGCCTGGCGCAGGCCTTCGCCGAGGCCGACGGCGAACGCGTGAAAGCGATCGAGGGCCGGACGAACCACGACGTCAAGGCGATCGAGTACTGGATCCGCGAGCGCGTCGCGGGCGACGAAGCGCTCGAGCGCGCGAGCGCGTTCATCCATTTCGCCTGCACCTCCGAGGACGTCAACAACCTCGCGTACGCGCTGCTCGTGCGCGGCGCGCGCGACGAGGCGCTCCTGCCGACGATCGACCGGCTCGTCGACCGGCTGGCGGGACTCGCGCGCGAGCACGCCGACGCCGCCATGCTCGCGCGCACGCACGGCCAGCCCGCGACGCCCACCACGCTCGGCAAGGAGCTCGCGAACGTGGTCGCCCGGCTGCGGCGCGCGCGCGCGCGGCTCGCCGCGGTGCGGCTCACCGGCAAGGCGAACGGCGCGGTGGGCAACTACAACGCGCACCTCGCCGCGTACCCGCAGGTCGACTGGGAGGCGTTCGCGCGCCGGTTCGTCGAGTCGCTCGGGCTGGAGTTCAACCCGTACACGACCCAGATCGAGCCGCACGACGCGCTCGCCGAGGCGTTCGACGCGCTCGCGCGGCTGAACACCGTCCTCGTCGACCTCGACCGCGACGTGTGGGGCTACATCGCGCTCGGCTACTTCCGGCAGAAGGTGGTGGCAGGCGAGGTGGGCTCGTCGACGATGCCGCACAAGGTGAACCCGATCGACTTCGAGAACTCGGAGGGCAACCTCGGCGTGGCGAACGCGCTCCTGCGCCACCTCGCCGACCGGCTGCCGCTGTCGCGCTGGCAGCGCGACCTCACCGACTCGACCGTGCTGCGCAACGTCGGGGTGGCGTTCGGGCACAGCCTGCTCGGCTACGTCGCGTGCGTGCGCGGCCTGGACAAGCTCGAAGTGGACCGCACGCGGCTCGCGGCCGACCTCGAGGCGAACTGGGAGGTGCTCGCCGAGGCGGTGCAGACGGTGATGCGCCGCCACGGCATCGAGGACGCGTACGAGCAGCTGAAGGACCTCACGCGCGGCGCCCGGGTCACGCCCGCGGCGCTGCGCGCGTTCATCGGCGGGCTCGCCCTTCCCGAGGACGCGAAGGCGCGGCTGCTCGCGCTCGCGCCCGCGACCTACACCGGCAAGGCGGCCGAGCTCGCGCGCCGGGTCTGAGCGCGCGGTGAGCCCGGCGGACGCTCGCTACGATCGCGTCGCGATCGCGCTCCACTGGCTGATCGCGGGCGCGCTCTTCGTCACCTTCCCGCTCGGACTGTACATGGCCGACCTGCCGCTCTCGCCGCGCAGGCTCGAGCTCGCCTCGTACCACAGGTGGATCGGAGTCACGGTGTTCGGGCTGATGAGCGTGCGCCTCGGCTGGCGCCTCAGGCACCGCCCCCCGCCGCTCCCGCCGATGCCTGCGTGGCAGCGGCGCGCCGCGACCGCGACCCACTGGGCGCTCTACGGCCTGCTGCTCGCCATCCCGCTATCGGGCTGGCTCCACGGCTCCGCCGCGGGCGCGCCGACGGTCTACCTCGGGCGGTGGCCGCTGCCGGACCTGGTCGGCGAGGACGAGACGCTCGCGGAGGGCTTCAGGCTCGCGCACGTCGCGCTCAACTTCTCGCTGCTCGCGCTCGTGATCGTCCACGTCGCGGCCGCGGTCAGGCACCAGTTCGTCGATCGCGACGGCCTGATCGCGCGCATGCTGCCGGGGCGTGCCTACTTCGGCTCGTCGGGCAGCGGCGGCAGCGTGCGCAGATAGGCGATCACGGCGTCGAGATCGGCGGGCGTGAGCTTGCTCGTGGTGTTGGTCACGACTTCGCCCATCGCGTCGGCGAGGACGTCGCCGTCGGGCGTGATCCCGGTCTTGAGCACGTCCTCGAGCTCCTTGTCGCTCGACTTCTTCAGGCGCGTCGGGGTCAGGTTGGGGATGCGCTTCCCCTCGGGCCCCTTGCCGCCGGCGAGGTAGCGGTCCTTCTTCGGGCCGCCGAGGAAGTCGCGCGGCGTGTGGCACTCCCCGCAGTGGCCGAGCGCCTGGACGAGGTAGGCCCCGCGATTGACCGCCGCGGAGGCCTGCGGGTCGGGGACGAAGGGGCCGGGCGTGAAGTAGAGCCACTTCCACGCGCTCACCGGGAGCCGCCAGCGGTAGAGGACACCGAGCTCGTGCGGCCTGCTCGGCTGCGCGCTGGGCGCAAGGGTGCGCAGGTACGCCCACATGTCGCGCAGGTCCGCGTCCGCGATCTTCGTGAACGAGGGGTACGGGAACGCCGGGAAGTAGTTCGCCCCGTCGGGCCGCACGCCTTCGCGCATCGCACGCACGAAGTCCGCTTCGGTCCAGCGCCCGATCCCGGCCTCGGGATGCGGCGTGATGTTCGGCCCGTAGAAGGTGCCGAACGGCGTCTCGAGCGCGCGGCCGCCGGCGAACGGGACGGCGCCGTCCTTCTTTTCGGTGTGGCAGCCCAGGCAGCCGCCCGCGCTGACGAGGTACTCGCCGCGCTGCGCGTCGCCCTGCTGCGCGCCAGAGGGGACGGGCGCGAGCAGGGGCAGCGCAACCAGGCCGAGCTTCAAGGCGGTACCGGGACGGATCTGCATGGTGCCCTCAAAAAACGGACAACCCCGCCGCAGCGGGGTTGTCGCCGGCCGCGGGTGGCGTTATCGCTTCTCGCGGAAGTTGTCGTGGCAGCCGCCGCACGCCTTGCCGACGTCGCCGATCGCCGCCTTGGTCTTCGCCTCGTCGCCGCCCTTGCTGACGGTCACGAGGCTGGCGACCGCGGTCTGCAGGTGGTCCTGCGCCTGCTTGAACTTCGCCGCATCGCTCCAGACCGCGGGCAGGGCGTGGCTCTTCTCGCCCTTGGTGCCCTCGGCGAAGCCGTCCCAGGGCATCTTCGCGAGCACCTCCAGGTAGCCGGCGTTGCGGGCGACCACGGCCGCGTCGAAGGGCACGGCGCCCTTGAGCATGCCGCCGAGCGGCCCGAAGTACTTGCCGATCAGCGTCATGGCCGACTGCCGCTGCTTGACCAGCACTTCCGGCTTGACCTGCGCGAGCGCGGTGGCCGCGACGCCCGCGCCCAGGGCGAGCGCGACCGCGGCGGCTACGAGCTTCCTCTTCATCCGTTTCTCCTCCTGATGGGTGGGGGTCGAGTTGCTGCTACGGCCGGGCCGCGGCATCGGATGCTATAACAGCGACCGGAGGCGGTCTATTCCGCGCCCGGGGCGACCTGCTAGACGACCGCCTCCTGCTTGCGCTCCCTGACCGGCTTGACCAGGTCCTCGCGCTTCACCCCCAGCCAGCGCACGAGCGGCGCCATGACCAGCACCGAGGAATAGATCCCGAACAGGATGCCGATCGTCAGCGCGAGCGCGAAGTAGTGCAGCGCCGGCCCGCCGAACAGCAGCATCGAGAGCACCATGACCTGGGTGCTGCCGTGGGTGATGATGGTGCGCGAGATGGTGCTGGTGATCGCGTTGTCGATGATCTGGTCGATCGGCGCCTTCCGCATCTTGCGGAAGTTCTCGCGGATCCGGTCGGCGATCACCACCGACTCGTTCACCGAGTAGCCGAGGATCGCGAGCACCGCGGCCAGCACCGGCAGCGAGAACTCCCACTGGAAGAAGGCGAAGAAGCCGAGGATGATCACCACGTCGTGCAGGTTGGCGATGATCGCGGCGACGCCGAACTTCCACTCGAAACGCAGCGCGAGGTAGGCGACGATGCCGAGCGCGGTGATGAGCAGCGCGAGCGCGCCGTTCTCGGCCAGCTCGCGGCCGACCTGGGGCCCCACGAACTCCACGCGCCGCAGCTGCGCCGTCTTGTCGTCGGCCGCGAGCGTCGCCATCACTTCCTTGGACAGGTCCGCGCTGGTCTGGCCGGCCTTGAGCGGCATGCGGATCAGCACGTCGCGCGAGCTGCCGAAGGTCTGCACCTGGGTGTCGGTGTGGCCGGCCTTCTCGAGCGCGGCGCGCACGCGGTCGATCTCGGCCGGATGGTCGTAGCTCACCTCCATCACCGTGCCGCCGGTGAACTCGATCGAGAAGTGCAGCCCCTTGGTGGCGAGGAAGAACACCGCGAGGAGGAAGGTGACGAAGGAGATGATGTTGAAGTACAGCGCATACCGCATGAACGGTATGTCGCGCCGGATCTTGAAGAACTCCATGTGCGTTCCCTACCGCGTCACTTCCACGAAGTGTTGCCGATCGCGATGCGCTCGAGCCTGCGCCGCCCGCCGTACCAGAGGTTGGCGAGCGACCGGCTCACCACCACCGAGGAGAAGATCGACGTGAGGATGCCGAGGCAGTGCACCACCGCGAACCCGCGCACCGGGCCGGAGCCGAAGATGAGCAGCGCGAGACCGGCGATCAGCGTCGTGACGTTGGAGTCGAGAATCGTGCCGAACGCGCGCTCGTAGCCGGCGTGGATCGCCGCCTGCGGGGTGGCGCCGCCGCGCAGCTCCTCGCGGATGCGCTCGTTGATCAGCACGTTGGCGTCGATCGCCATGCCGAGCGTGAGCGCGATCGCGGCGATGCCGGGCAGGGTGAGCGTGGCCTGCAGGAGCGACAGCAGCGCGATCAGGAACAGCAGGTTGGCGGCGAGCGCGATGGACGAGAACACGCCGAAGATCGCGTAGTACACGCACATGAAGACGACGATCGTGACGAAGCCCCACAGCGTCGAGTGGAAGCCCTTCTCGATGTTCTCCTTGCCGAGGCTCGGGCCCACCGTGCGCTCCTCGACGATCTCCATCGGCGCCGCGAGCGCGCCGGCGCGCAGCAGCAGCGCGGTCTCGTTCGCCTCCGTCGTGCTCATGCGCCCGCCGCTGATCTGCACGCGCCCCCCCGCGATCTCGGTGCGGATCACCGGCGCGGTGATCACCTCGCCCTTGCCGCGCTCGACCAGCAGGATCGCCATGCGGTTGCCGACGTTCTCGCGCGTGACGTCGCGGAAGATGCGCGCGCCGGTGGAGTCGAGCGTGAGGTGCACCGCCGGCTCCTGGGTCTGGTTGTCGAAGCCGGCCTGCGCGTCGGTGAGGCGGTCGCCGGTCAGCACCACCTGGCGCTTCACGAGGATGCCGCCGCCCTGGCGGTCCTCGTAGTACTCGTCGCCGAACGGCACCCTGCCGTTCTTCGCGTCGAGGAGCTTCTGCGGGTCGCGCGAGGCCTCCTCGTCCACCATGCGGATCTCGAGGGTCGCGGTGCGCCCGAGGATGCGCTTCGCGCCCGCGGTGTCCTGCACGCCCGGGAGCTGCACGACGATGCGGTCGGCGCCCTGCTGCTGGACGACCGGTTCGGCCACGCCGAGCTCGTTCACGCGCTTGGCGAGCGTGCTGATGTTCTGCTTCAGCGCCGCATCCTGGATGCGGGTGATCGCCTCGGGCCTGATGGTCGCGACCAGGCGCAGGTCCGCGCCCTCGCCGGCGTCGGCGAGGGCGAGATCCTGCAGCGCGTCGGCGATCGCGCGCCGCGCCTTGTCGCGCGTCTCCGGGTCGCGGAAGCGGATCACGACCGTGTCGCGCTCGCGCGTCACGCCGGCGTGGCGGATGTTCTTGTCGCGCAGCGTGGTGCGGATGTCGCCGGCGAAAGAGTCGAGCCGCTTGAGCAGCGCGCCGCGCATGTCGACCTGGAGCAGGAAGTGCACGCCGCCGCGCAGGTCGAGGCCGAGGTACATCGGCAGCGCGTTGATCGCCGCGAGCCAGCGCGGCGAGGCCGACAGCAGGTTGAGGGCGACCGTGTAGGAGGGGTTGTCCGCGTCGGGATTGAGCGCGTGCGCGAGGACGTCCTTCGCCTTGAGCTGCGTGTCGGTGTCGGCGAAGCGGACCTTGACCCCGACCTGGTCGAGGGTGGCGCCGTTGTAGGCGATGCCCGCCTTCTTGAGCGTTTCCTCCACCCGCGCCATGGTCGCCGTGTCGACCTTCAGCGTCGACTTGGCGCTCGACACCTGCACCGCCGGCAGCTCGCCGAAGAAGTTCGGCAGCGTGTAGAGCAGGCCGAGCACGATCGCCACGGCGACCGTGACGTAGACCCAGAGCGGGTAGCGATTCATCGGGGCAGCGGGCGGGGCGCGGCGCGCGCCGTGCGGAGCGCCGTCAGATCGCCTTGATCGTTCCCTTCGGCAGGAGCGTCTGCACCGCCTGCTTCTGGACCACGATCTCGGTGTTGGCCGCGACCTCGAGGGTCACGTAGGCGTCGGTGAGCTTGGTGATCCTGCCGACCAATCCGCCCGAGGTCACGACCTCCGCACCCTTCTCGAGCGCCTCGATCATCGACTTGTGGTCCTTGGCGCGCTTCATCTGCGGGCGGATCAGCATGAAGTAGAGCAGCACGAACATCAGGATGATGGGGAGGAACCCCATCAGGCCGCCCGCGTCGGTGGGGGCGGCCGCTTGCGCATAGGCGGCGCTGATCATGGGCGGCTCGGTCGCGTGTTTTTTGGAGGCGCGGAATTATACCGGACGCAGGAACGCGGCCGCTAATTTTCCGCCGCGAGCCGCGCGCGGTCGACCGCGAAGCGCGCGCCGTACGCGTCCAGCCGGCCGGCGGCGATCGCCTCGCGCAGCTCGCGCATCAGGGCGAGGTAGTAGAAGAGGTTGTGCAGCGTCGCGAGGCGCGCGCCCAGGATCTCGTTGGTCCGCTGCAGGTGGTGCAGGTAGGCGCGGCTGAAGTGCCGGCAGGCGTGGCATGCGCAGGTCTCGTCGATCGGCCGGGTGTCGTCGCGATAGCGCGCGTTGCGGATCTTCACGTCGCCCCAGCGCGTGAAGAGCCAGCCGTTGCGCGCGTTGCGCGTCGGGAGCACGCAGTCGAACAGGTCGATGCCGGCGGCGACGCCGGCGACGAGGTCCTCCGGGGTGCCGACGCCCATCAGGTAGCGCGGGCGGTCGGGCGGCAGGCGCGGCGCGGCGTGGGCGAGGACGCGGTACATGTCCTCCTTCGGTTCGCCGACCGACAGGCCGCCGATGGCGTAGCCGTCGAAGCCGATCGCCGCCAGGCCGGCGAGCGACTCGTCGCGCAGGCTCTCGTACATGCCGCCCTGGACGATGCCGAAGAGCGCGCTGCCGCCGGCGTCGGCGCGCGCCCACTCCTGCTTGCAGCGCGCGGCCCAGCGCAGGCTGAGCTGCATCGATTGCGCCGCCGCGCGCTCGGTGGCGGGGAAGGGCGTGCACTCGTCGAACACCATCGCGACGTCGGAGTCGAGCGTGCGCTGGATGCGGATCGACTCCTCCGGGGTGAGCATGAGGCGATCGCCGTTGAGCGGCGAGGCGAAGCGCACGCCCTCCTCGGAAATCGTGCGCAGCTCGCCGAGGCTGAACACCTGGTAGCCGCCCGAGTCGGTGAGGATCGGCCGGTTCCAGCCCATGAACCGGTGCAGGCCGCGATGCGCCGCGATCACCGGCAGCCCGGGCCGCAGCCAGAGGTGGAAGGTGTTGCCGAGCACGACCTGCGCGCCGACCTCGACGAGCTCCGCGGGGCTCATCGCCTTGACCGCGCCGTAGGTGCCGACCGGCATGAAGACCGGCGTGTCGACCCGGCCGTGCGGGAGCTCGAGGACGCCGCGGCGCGCGGCGCCGTCGGTGTGGGTGACGATGAACTTCATTCGGAACTCTGCGTTCGTGTCGCGCGGCTCCCCTCGCCCCCGAGTCTGGGGGCGAGGGGAAGGGGGAGCGGGGGGCAGCGCGCCGAGCGGGTGCGTGCGAGGCGCGCGGTTGATCTCACCCCGCGATTCTATCCACCAGCATAGCGTCGCCGTAGCTGAAGAAGCGGTAGTCCCGCTCGATGGCGTGGCGGTACGCCGCGCGCACGCGGCCCGTCCCGGCGAACGCGCAGACGAGCATGAGCAGCGTGGAGCGCGGCAGGTGGAAGTTGGTGATCAGGCGATCGACGACCTGGAAACGGAATCCGGGCGTGATGAAGAGGTCGGTCTCGGCGCAGCCCGCCGCGACCGCGCCGCCGCGTGCGGCGGCTTCGAGCGCGCGCAGCGAGGTGGTGCCGACTGCGACGACGTCGCGCCCGCGCTCGTGCGTCCGGCGCACGGCGTCCGCGGTGGCGGGGGGGATCTCGTACCACTCGCGGTGCATGCGGTGGTCGGCCAGGCTCGTCACGCGCACCGGCTGGAAGGTGCCGGCGCCGACGTGCAGGGTGAGAAACGCGGTCTCGACGCCTTGCGCGCGCAGGCGCTCGAGCAGCGGCTGGTCGAAGTGCAGTCCCGCGGTCGGCGCAGCGACGGCGCCGGGTGTGCGGGCATAGACCGTCTGATAGCGCTGCCGGTCGGCAGCATCGGGCGTGTGCGTGATGTACGGGGGCAGGGGGACTTCGCCGTGCCGGTCGAGGACGGCGAGGACCGAATCGGACGCATCGAACCGCAGCAGGAAGAGATCGTCCGCGCGTGCGATCACCTCGGCCTCCACCGCGCCGGTGAGCTTCAGGCGCGCGCCCGGCTTCGGCGCGTGGCTCGCGCGGATCTGGGCAGCCGCCTCGTGCGGCCCGAGCACGCGCTCGATCAGCACCTCGATGCGCCCGCCGGAGTCCTTCTGGCCGAAGAGCCGCGCCTTGATGACGCGCGTGTCGTTGAACACCAGCAGGTCGCCCGCCGAGAGGAACCGCGGCAGATCGGTGAACGCGCGATCGGACGCGCCGTCCCGCGCGAGACGCAGCAGGCGGCTGCCGGTCCGCTCCGGGGCCGGGCGCTGCGCGATGAGCCGCTCGGGCAGGTCGTAGTCGAAGTCGTCGACCGTGCTGCGTTGCCGGGGGTCGGTCATTCCCCGATAATGCCCCGGGCAGCCGGGATGGCGGAACTGGTAGACGCAGCGGACTCAAAATCCGCCGGCCGCGAGGTCGTGCGAGTTCGATTCTCGCTCCCGGCACCACCCGCCGCGCGCGGCTCGCCGCGCCGCAGCGGATTTCGCCCGAGCGCTGGACGCGCCGCGCGCCGGCGCGCTCAGACTCTCAACCCCGGCAGCGCCCCGTCGACGAGCTGGCAGGCGTGGAACCGTCCGAACGCCAGCGCCTCGTGCGCCGACTGGAAGATCGCCGGCTGGTCGATGACGGCCTGCTCGCGGACGCGAGCCGCGCCGCGGCAGAGCCGGACGATGAAGAGCTGCGGACGCCACCGTCTGGGTCCGGACAAGAAGATTGCGCTCACGGTGATGGCGCAGTCCTTGTGCTGAAACCGGTCGAGTGCCATGTGCCGCGCCTCCCATCGGAATTGTCGGAGCGTCCCGGAGCGAGCCGACAGGCCCTATCCGGAACGGGCGCAGTCACTATGCTTCTGTCATAAACCCCGGGGCAACGCGGCCGCCGCGCGGGGCGGGCAATCCGTCACGGGGGCAGGCGGCTGTCGCCGTCCGGCGACGGCGTCGGGCGTCCGACGCCCCTACGCGGTCTGCGACGGCGCGCCGTTCGGCTTGGCCTCGGGCGTCACCTGCTCGAGGCGATAGCCGTGCTGATACACCGCGCTCAGCTTCCACCCGTTCTCCGGCACCAGCCCGAGCTTGGAGCGCAGCCGGCTCACGTGCGTGTCGACGGTGCGGGTGTTGAGGTCGGAGGTGCGGCCCCACACCGACTCGAGGATGTGGCCGCGCGAGACGAGGTTGCCGACGTTGCGGAACAGGAACACCGCGAGGTCGAAGTCCTTCTGCGTGAGGTCCACCTCGGCGCCGTGGCGGGTCACCACGCGGCGGTCGACGTCCACGTCGAACTCGGCCAGCTTGAGGCGCTCCGCGACGCGCGGCTTCGGCCGCGCGCGGCGCCCGAGCGCCTCGACGCGGGCGAGCAGCTCCTGCTTGCGCAGCGGCTTGACGAGGTAGTCGTCGGCACCGGCCTTCAGCGCCTGGACGATGTCGGCCTCGGCGTCGCGCGCGGTGGTGAACAGCACCGGCACCGGCTCGCGCACGTTGGCGCGCACCCACGCGAGGATCGCGTCGCCGTTCACGTCCGGGAGCTCCCAGTCGAGGACCAGGAGGTCGAAGCTGTCGCGCGCCATGACGCGCATGAACTCGCGTCCGCGCGCGAAGGTGTGGCAGGTGTGCCCGGCCCCGACCAGCCAGATGCGCACCAGGTCGGCCTGCGAGACGTCGTCCTCGACGATTGCGATGCGCATGGGGCGGTTCAGGGAGTGAAGGTGATCTCGACGCGGTCGAGGTAGTCGGCGAGCTCGCGCGCGAGCGCCGCGACCTCGCCTCCGCCGTTGCGCGCGCTCGACTCGATCGCGGCGCCGAGGCGGGTGATCTCGTCGAAGCCGTAGCCGCCTCCGACCCCTTTCAGGGTGTGGCCGATCCGGCGCGCGGCCTCGAAGTCGCCGCGCGCGGCGGCGGCGCCGAGCTGCGCGACCTCCAGCCGGCGGTTGGCGAGAAAGCGCGGGATCAGGTCGCGCAGCTCTCCGGCCACCGCGACGGTGCGACGGGCGGATTCCATGGGCGCGAGTCTACGGAGCGGGGGGGCGGACGGCGCGGCAATTTGTCCGCTCCGGCCCCGCGCGGGGCGCGCTAGCGTGCAAATCCGTCGCCGGCGCGCGCGGGCGCCTGGGCGCGCTGCGAGTCGCGCAGGATCGGCCGCAGCGCGGCGCGCAGGCTCTCCAGCGTGACCGGCTTGGTGACCACGCCGTCGCACCCGGCCGCGCGCGCCCGCTCCACCTCGGCGCCCTCGGTGTGCGCGGTGAGCGCGAGGATCGACCCGGTGTAGTTGCGCGTGCGCAGCACGTGCACCGCCTCGTAGCCGTTCATCACCGGCATCTCGAGGTCGATGAGCACCGCGTCGAAGCGCCCGCCGAGCGCCGCCTCGACCGCCGAGAGGCCGTTGGCGACGCAGCTCGACTCCACGCCGAGCTTGGTGAGCAGCACGTGGACGAGCTCGCGGATGTCCTCGTTGTCCTCGGCCACGAGCACGCGCCCGTCGAGCGGCTCGCGCGCGGCGATCGCGTCCGTGATCGGGCGCACCGTCTGGGCGCGGGCGGCGATCTCGGCCGGCAGCCGCACGGTGAAGGTGGAGCCCAGCCCGGCCCGCGACGACACCTCGATCGTGCCGCCCATGAGGTCGACGAGGTTGCGCGTGATCGCCAGCCCGAGGCCGGTGCCGCCGTAGCGTTGCGCGATGCTCGCGTCCCCCTGCTCGAAAGGCTCGAAGATGCGCGCGATCGCCTCGTCCGGGATCCCGGGGCCGGTGTCGCGCACCTCGAGCACCAGCGCGGCGACGTGCCACGCGGCGGTGAGCTCGACCGAGCCGGCGGGGGTGAACTTGAGCGCGTTGCCGAGCAGGTTGATGAGCACCTGGCGCACGCGCGCCCCGTCGAGCATGAGCGCGGGCGGGACCTCGGTGGCGCGGGTGAAGCGCAGGCGC
>JAGVSZ010000049.1 GCA_019137045.1 Betaproteobacteria bacterium | reverse complement strand
GGCGACGCGGACCGACCGGATCATGACGCTCGTGCGCAACGTGGCGAAGCAGAAGTACGGCGACGAGTCGAAGGCCGAGGAAGTGCTGAAGGACGGCAGCTTCGGGCGCGTGATCGAGCCGGAGCAGGTGGCCGACACGGTCGCGTTTCTCGCCTCGGACCGCGCGGGGCAGCTGTCGGGGGTGGTGCTGAACCTGGGCGCCTAGCGTCCCTTGAAACCCGGCGTGCGCTTCTCCATGAACGCGCGCTGCCCCTCGGCGTAGTCGGCGCTCGCGTAGCACGCGTCGATCTGGGCCTGCAGCGCGGCCATGTCGCGCTCGCCGGGGTCCGTCAGCACCGCGCGGATCGCCGCCTTCGCCGCGAGCAGCGAAAGCGGCGCGTTCTCCCCGACCGTCGCGGCGTACGCACCGACCTCGCGCTCCAGGTCCGCGGCCGCAAAGACCCGCTGCACGAAACCCATCTGCAGCGCGTCGGCGGCACCGAACCTGCGCGCGCTGAGGAAGATGTCGGCGGTACTCGCGGCTCCGAGCACCTGGACGAAGCGCCGCATGCCGACGTAGCTGTAACCCAGGCCGAGCCGCGCCGCCGGCATGCGGAACACCGCGTCGTCGCTGCAGAAGCGCACGTCGCACGCCGCCGCGAGCCCGAGGCCGCCGCCCATGCAGATGCCGCGGATCTGGGCGATCACCGGCTTGGCGCACCGGATGGGCGCGAGGTAGGCGGCCTCGACCGCCTGGTTGTAGGCGCTGCGTGCCTCCTCGCTCGTCCGGTTCTGCTCGAACTGCGAGATGTCGGCGCCGGAGACGAAAGCCTTGTCCCCGGCGCCGGCCAGCACGACCAGGCGGACGGCCGGATCGGCGTCGAACGCCGCGAGCGCCTGCGGCAGCGCGCGCCACATGTCGAAGGTCATCGCGTTGATGCGCGCCGGATTCGAGAAGACGATCCGGCCGACCGCGCCGTCGCGCCGCGAGATGAGCTCGGCCACTCCCCTTCCCTCCTAGATCACCCGCGCCGCGCGCAGCCGGACGATGTCCGGCGCGCCGTAGCCGAGCTCGCGCAGCACTTCCTCGGTGTGTTCTCCGCGCTCCGGCGGCGCGGCCGCGACCGACGCCGGCGTGCGCGTGAGCTTCACCGCCTGATTGACGAGCCGGATCGTCCCGAGCGTCGGGTGCTCGACCGCGGCCGCCGCTTCGAGGTGCCGCACCTGCGGATCGCCGAACACCTCGTCGACCGCATAGATCGGCCCGCACGGCACGCCGGCCTCGTTCAGCAGCGCAATCCACGCGGCGCTCGGCTTCGTGCCGAAGGTCTCGTTGAGCGCCGCGTTCAGCGCCGCCCGGTTCCGCGCGCGCGCGGGCTGGTCGCGAAACTCGTCCCGCTCCAGCAGATCCGCCCGGCCCATGGCCCCGCACAGCCGCACCCACATGCCGTCGCCGGACGCCCCCACGTTGATGTAGCCGTCCGCCGTCCGGTAGGCCGAAGTCGGCATGCTGGTCGGATGATCGTTGCCGACCTGCCCCGGGACCTCGCCCTCCACGAGGTAGCGCGCCGCCTGGAAATCCATCAGCGCGATCCCCGACTGCAGCAGCGACGACTGCACCCACTGCCCCTCGCCCGACTGCTCGCGCTCCAGCAGCGCGGTCATGATGCCGAGCGCCGCGAACAGGCCGGCCGAAACATCCGCGATCGCCGCGCCGGTGCGCATCGGCCCCTGCCCCGGCTGCCCGGTGACCGACATGAGCCCGCTCATGCCCTGCGCGATCTGGTCGAAGCCGGGCCGGTCCCGATAGGGACCGTCCTGCCCGAAGCCGGAGATGCTCGCGAGGACGATGCGCGGATTGACCGCCTTCAGCGAGTCGTAGTCCAGACCGAGCCGGAACTTCACGTCGGGCCGGAAGTTCTCGACCACGACGTCCGCCGTCTTGGCGAGCGCGAGCAGGATCGCGCGCCCTTCGGCGAGCTTCAGGTTGAGCGTGATCGAGCGCTTGTTCCGGTGCAGGTTCTGGAAGTCCGATCCGCCGCGCGGCCCGCCCATGTCCTCGTTCGGGTCGACGCCGGGTGGCGACTCGACCTTGATCACGTCGGCGCCGAAGTCGGCGAACTGCTTGACGCACGTCGGCCCGGCGCGCACGCGCGAGAGATCGATGACGCGGAAGCGCGCGAGCGCGGTCGAGGCGGCAACCCTGGGCATCGGGGCGTCGTGGTCCCTTGAGCGAGGGCGCTATCATAGCCCGCCCTTTCCAGCGATCGACCCCCATGAGCACCCGCGAGCAGGACCTGCAGGAGATCCGTGCCGCCGTCGGCAAGCTGTGCGCGGACTACCCCGGCGAGTACTGGCGCGCGCTCGACCGCGAACGCAGGTACCCGACCGAGTTCGTGCGCGCGCTGACCGAGGCCGGCTATCTCTCCTGTCTGATCCCGGAGCAGTACGGGGGCAGCGGCCTCGGTCTCTCGTTCGCCGCGGCGATCCTCGAGGAGGTCCAGGCGAGCGGCGCGAACGGCGCGGCGACGCACGCGCAGATGTACATCATGGGCACGCTCCTGCGGCACGGCACCGAGGCGCAGAAGCGGGCGTACCTCCCGAAGATCGCCACCGGCGAGCTGCGCCTCCAGGCCTTCGGCGTGACCGAGCCCACCGCAGGCACCGACACCGCCTCGATCCGCACGACCGCGGTCCGCCGGGGCGACCAGTACATCGTGAACGGCCAGAAGGTCTGGACCTCGCGCGCCGAGCACTCGGACCTGATGCTGCTCCTGGCGCGAACCACACCGCGCGACCAGGCGGCGAAGAAGACCGACGGCATGTCGGTGTTCCTGGTCGACATGCGCGCGGCGCTCGGGCACGGCCTCACCATCCGCCCGATCCGCACGATGATCAACCACTCCACCACGGAGGTGTTCTTCGACAACATGGCGGTGCCGGCGGAGAACCTGATCGGCGCGGAAGGCAGGGGCTTCCGCTACATCCTCGACGGCATGAACGCCGAGCGCATCCTGATCGCCGCCGAGTGCGTCGGCGACGCGCGCTGGTTCATCGAGAAGGCGAAGAACTACGCGGTCGAGCGCAAGGTCTTCGGCCGCGCGATCGGGCAGAACCAGGGCATCCAGTTCCCGATCGCGCGCGCCTACATGGCGATGCGCGCGGCCGCCTTGATGGTCGAGAAAGCCTGCGATCTCTACGAGCACGGGCGGCCGTGCGGCGCCGAGGCCAACATGGCGAAGCAGCTCGCCGCCGAGGCCTCCTGGCAGGCGGCCGACATGTGCATGCAGACCCACGGCGGCTTCGCGTTCGCCGAGGAGTACGACGTCGAGCGCAAGTTCCGCGAGACGCGGCTCTACCAGATCGCGCCGATCTCGACCAACCTCGTGCTCTCCTACCTCGCCGAGCACGTGCTCGGGCTGCCGCGGTCGTATTGAGCATCCGCCGGGGCGAGCCGGCCCGGCGGCGCCGACTTGTGCCGCGCCGCGCTCGACGGGTGGTGCGGTCGGACGCCGTGTCGCTTCAATGGGTCCGACCGCACCGGGACCCGGCGCGCGGCGTTTGCGGCACCAGGAGGCGACGTCGGGCCGGCTCGCCCCGGCGCGGTCAGCCGACGAGCGCTACCCCCGCCCCGCCCACCACCGCCCGATCGCCTCGCGCGTCGCGTCGTAGCCGCGCGCGGCGATGTCGTCGATGCGCTCGAACGCGAGCAGGCGCAGGTCGGCGACCGGGATGCGCAGGTACAGGCTCGCCTGCTCCGCGGTGTGCCGCTCGCGCGCCCAGTGAATGCTCGCGACGAACGAGCTGCGCGTGATCACGCTCATCATCGTCGGCGGCCGCGCCCGCTTCGCGAGCCGGTTCCACAGCACCTGCCAGCCGGACAGCTCGGGCTCGAACCCCGGCGGCGCAGCCATGTCCTGCTCGCCGCCGACGTCGACCGCGATGACCGCCCCGATCTCGGGCTTCGCAACCATCACGTCGATCGGCAGGTTGTTCACCAGCCCGCCGTCCACGTGCAGGTCCGCGTCGAGCCGCATCGGCGGCAGGATCCCCGGCACCGAGATGCTCGCGCGCACCGCGCGCACGACCGGTCCGCGCTCGTGCACCGCCTGGGCGGCGCGGGTGAGGTTGGTCGATACGCACAGGTAGGGCAGCGGCAGGTCCTCGATCGCGACCTCGCCGAACGCGTCCTCGAGCCGTGCGCGGATGCGGCGCCCCGCGAGCAGCGCCACGAGCGGGAGGGTGGGGTCGCGCAGCTCGCGGAAGTGGCGGCGGCAGCGCGCCGCCGCCTCGTCGTGCGGGACGTCCTGCGCGACGAGCGCGGCGATGATCGCCCCGATGCTCGTGCCGCCCACCCAGTCGACCGGGACGCCCGCCTCGGCGAGGGCGCGCAGCACGCCCAGATGCGCGAAACCGCGCGCACCGCCGCCGCCGAGCACGAGCCCGACGCCCGCCCCGGCGAGGCAGCGCGCGAGGCGCGCGAAGTCCGCGCCGGAGTCCATCGCCACGTGGTAGTGCGCATCCACCCGGCAGGCGTCGAGGAGCCGCGCGGTCCCCGCGGGACGCTCGGCGTGCGCGGGGCGCACGACCACCAGGCTCGCGCGCGGCGCGTGCGCGCTCCGGGGCCGCCCGACGAGCTCGCGATCGAGCGCCTTTGCCCCCGCCGCGGCCACCAGCAGCACGTGGTCCGCCTGGCGCAGCGCGCGCTCGACCCAGCGCGCGTTCGCCGCCGCCTCGTACACCACGAAGCGGTGCCGCAGCTCCTGCTCGTTCAGCCACTCGACCAGGGGAACGCTGCCCTCGTCGCCGTCCGCGCAGGCGGCGCTGCCCGCGCGGCCGAGCGCCCGGTCGACCGCCGCCGCGTCGAGATGCAGGGTCGCCCCGTGCGCCTCGAGCGCCGCGACCAGGCGCCGCGTGAACGCCGCGGTGGCGGCGCTGCCATCGACGGCGAGCACCGCGAGCGTCCGCATGCCCGCGCGCATCCGCGCCGGGGACGCGGTGGCGCTGCGCAGGCGCCGGACCAGGATCCCGGCGATGTGGCGCAGGATGCTCGGGTGATCGTGGACGAGGCGGTTGAACGCCGCCGACGGCAGCCGTGCGAGCAGCGAGTCGCGCACCGCGAGGACGGTGGCCGAACGCGGTTCGCCCGAGAGGAGTGCCATCTCGCCGAGCGTCTCGCCCGCGCCGGCCTCGTTCACCGCGCGCGCGCCGTCGAGGATGCGCAGCCGGCCGCTGATGATCACGTACGCCGCGTCGCCGGGATCGCCGCGGTGGAACAGCGTCTCGCCGCCGGCGAGCGTGAGCCACTCCGCGTGCGCCTCGATCTCGGCGAGGACGTCTTGGTCGGTCGCGTCGAACAGCCCGGCGAGATGCTCGGCCAGGCGCGAATGCCGGAGCGCGCGGTGCACGGTGGCGCCCGGTCGCTCGCGCGGCGTGCGGGCGCGTTCCCCCCTGTGGTCTGGTGGCCGGAAGTCTAGTCGAGCCCCCGCCGGCCCGCACCCCGGGCGAACGGCGCGGGTCGGCCGCGCCGGCGTTCCGGTCGCAGGCGCCGTCCGGCCGTCATGCGGTGGTGCGGCAGGCCCGGCCTGGCGTCTGCCGCCGTCCGGACCGCACGCGCCGACCGGCACTATTGCCGGCCCGTCCGCCCCGAATCACGGCATTTTCCCGCCAGCGGCCGGCCGTCGCGGCAGGGACCGGAACTAGTTTCCGCACGCGTCCGCCGGGCGGCGGTCGCGGCGCGGATCTTGCAAGCAGTGCAGGCGTGGGCGCCGGCCAGGCGGCGCAATCCGCTCCACCGGCCGGCGCAGGACCGTTCGTGCCCGAGGAAGGAGAGGTGTCATGAGCAGCCGATTGGTTCGCCTCTACGCGCTGGCGCTCGCGTGCATGCTGCCTGCGCTCGCCGCGACCCCGGCGGTCCGCGCCGCGGACCTCGCCGGCCCGGTGATGCTGGTGGCCAAGCCCGAGATGCGCGAGTTCTACGGCCGCACGGTGCTGTTCGCGCGCCCGATCGCGAACGGCCAGCACGTCGGGTTCATCATCAATCGTCCGACCCCGGTCACGCTCGGGAAGCTCTTCCCCGACCACGCACCCTCGCAGAAGGTGGTCGATCCGGTGTACCTCGGCGGCCCGGTCTACACCAACACGCTCTTCGCGCTGGTTCACGGCGATCTCAGCCCGGGCGGGCGCTCGGTGGCCCTGCTCGACAACCTGTACCTCGCGAGCGACACCGAGACCGTGGACCGCATCATCGAGCACGACGCCGCGCACGCGCGCTTCATCGCCGGCCTCGTCGCCTGGCAGCCGGGCGAGCTCGACCAGGAGGTGAGGAGCGGGTTCTGGTTCGTGCTCGACGCCGACGTCGACCTCGTCTTCCGCAAGTCGACCGACGGAATGTGGGAGGAGCTGGTGCGGCGGTCGGCCTCGGGCATCTAGGGCGGCGCGCCCGATCGAATCGCACCGCCGCCTCGCACGCGGGCGCATCCTCGATGGTCCGCACCGCCAGGAAGCGCGGGCCGCCCTCCCACACCGCATCCACAGTCACCGTCGCCTGCCGGCGTCCGCGGCCGGTCCCGCGGCGGGTCGCCGCCGTCCGCGCCCGCCCTACCCCGCGTCGAGCGTCCGCGCGAGCGCGGTGAAGAACGCCAGGCTCCCGGGGTTGGCCATCGCGTCCGCGCTCGCCACCGTGTCGACCGGCATCCCGAGCAGGAGCTTGCGCACCGGCAGCTCCATCTTCTTGCCGGTGAGCGTGCGCGGCACCTCGTCGATGGCGTAAATCTCGTCGGGGACGTGGCGCGCGGAGGCGGCGGCGCGGATCCGGTCCTTGATCCGCGTCTTGAGGGCGTCGTCGAGCGCGCAGCCGGGGCGCAGCACGACGAAGAGCGGCAGAAACGACCTGCGCCCGAGGAACTCGCAGTCGACCACCAGGCTGTCGAGCACCTCGGGCAGCTCCTCGACCACGCGGTAGATCTCCGCCGTGCCCATGCGGATCCCGTGCCGGTTGATGGTGGTGTCGGAGCGGCCGTAGATCACGCTCGTGCCGCGCGCGGTGAAGCGGATCCAGTCGCCGTGGCGCCACTTGCCCGGAAAGTGCTCGAAGTAGGCCTCCCGGTAACGGCGCTCCCCCGGGTCGTTCCAGAACCGCAGCGGCATCGTGGGCATCGGCTCGGTCACGACCAGCTCGCCGACCTCCCCCACGCGCGGATGCCCCGCGTCGTCGAACGCCTCCACCGCGACCCCGAGGCACTTCGCCTGCATCTCGCCGGCCGTGACCGGCAGGATCGGGCAGCCGGCGACGAAGCCGCAGGCGATGTCGGTCCCGCCGCTGATCGGCGCCACCCACCAGTCGCCCTTCACCTTCGCATACAGCCAGTCGAAGGCCGCGACGCTCAACGGGGATCCGGTGACGCTGATCGCGTCGAGCGCGGAGAGATCCGCGAGCCGTCCCGGCTCGATGCCCGCCTTCATCGCCCCGCCCACCAGCGCCGCCCCGCAGCCGAAGTGGCGCGTGCGCGTGGCCGCGATCACGCGCCAGATCTCGCCCGCGTCCGGCCAGGCGGGGTTGCCGTCGAAGGTCACCACCGTGCAGCCCGCGAGGAGCCCGCTCGCGAGCAGGTTCCACACGATCCACCCGGTGCTCGACATCCAGAAGAAGCGATCGCCCGGGCGCATGTCCTGGTGCAGCAGCAGCGTCTTCAGGTGCTCGATCACCACCCCGCCGTGCCCGTGCACGATCGCCTTGGGCACGCCGGTCGTCCCCGACGAGTACACGATCCAGAGGGGGTGGTCGAACGCGACCTGCTCGAACGCGAGCGGGGCGGCCGCTGCGAGGAGGCTCGCATAGGCGACCGTGCCCGGCACGCGCGCGGCCGGGTCGAGGTAGGGCAGCAGCACCACGCGCTCGAGGGTCGGCAGCCGGGCCACGATCTCGGCCAGCACCGCGCGGCGATCGAAGTCCTTGCCGCCGTAACGGTACCCGTCCACCGCGAACAGCACCTTCGGCTCGATCTGGCGGAAGCGGTCGAGCACCGCCCCGCTGCCCATGTCGGGCGAGCAGCTCGACCAGATCGCGCCCAGGCTGGCAGTCGCCAGGAACGCGGCGATCGTCTCGGGGATGTTGGGCATGTAGGACACCACCCGGTCGCCCGGGCCGACCCCGCTCGCGCGCAGGCCCGCCGCGAGCGACGCGACCTCGCGCTCCAGCCCCGCCCAGGACACCTCGCGCGCGGGCCGCGCCTCCGATCGCGCGACGATCGCGGGGTGCCGCGCGGAGGCGTGCCGGAAGGCGTGCTCGGCGTAGTTGAGTCGGGCGCCCTCGAACCAGCGCGCCCCGGGCATGCGCCGCGCATCGAGCACCCGGGTGTACGGGGCGGACGACCGCAGCGCGCAGAACTCCCACAGCGACGCCCAGAAGTCCTCCAGGCGCTCCACCGACCAGCGCTGAAGCTGCGCGTAGTCGTCGCAGCGCACCCCGCGGCGCTCCGCCAGCCAGCGCATGTAGCGGGCGAGCTCGGAGCCGTCCGCGCGCGCGCGCGACGGCGTCCAGAGCACGGTGCCTTCGGTCAACGCCATCGCGCCACGCCGCTCCCTTCGGCGCCGAGAGCTTACCGCGAAGCCGATCGCGAACGCGGCCCGGCGCCGCGGCGCGACGCCCGCCTTCCCGCGAGGCCACCTGCGCCCGGCTTCGAGACCGGACGGGCGGTCACCGGGGCGCCGCACGCGCACGGCCCCGGGCAAGCGCGCACGGCGCCCACAAACGAAAACGGCCCGGGTCAGGAGCCCGGGCCGTTCGCGTCTCAAGACGCTGGCGTGGCGCTTAGCGCTTCTTCGCCTTCTTCTTTGCGGCTTTCTTCTTCGCAGCCATGCAATTCTCCTTGAAGTAACGCGCCCAGTGCGGCGCGCGCTCGTTCTATATCACCGTTCTTTGAAAAAAACAACGACTAATTTCGCCCTTCGGGGTCGGATCGTGGCGCGCGCGCAACGGTGCGGACGCGCGCGACCGCGCGACCGCGCGCCGGATTCGGCGCGGACGACCCCGCATCAACGTCCCGCTTGCGCCTCGTCGACGCGCGCGCGCAGCTTCTGCGCCCACGCGTCGAGCCCCGCCTTCACCTGGCCCCACGTCGCGCCGCCCGCCTCGCGGCGCGCCGGGCTCGCGCGCGTGCTGTCGCGGTAGGCGCCGAGCAGCTCGTTCGTCGTGCTGTCGAAGAAGCCCACCTCGATCGTGGCGGCGATGATGTAGCTGTTCCCGGCCGCGACGCGCGCGCGCGTGATCTCGTCCAGCCCCGCCGCCGCCTTCACGCCGGAGAAGACGATGCCGACCGGCGTGAACTGGTACAGGTGGATCGGGTTCTCCCGGTGCAGGTCGACGATCGCGGCCCGGATGCGCACGACGTCCGGCCCGGGCTCGGCGACGACCGGGTACCGGTCCTGGAGGTGGGCGACGGTCGTCGTGCGAAAGTAGTCGGTGATCGCCTTCAGCTCGTCCGGAAAGATCCCCTTGTAGCTCGACTCCGGGCTGTACCAGACGAGGACCGGGTCGATCATGAAGCGCTTGTAGCGCGCGCCGTCGCCGGGTTCGAACCCGGGCTTGCGATAGACGAGCGCCCCGCTTCCGTCGGGCGCGCTCCGGTAGGCGATCGCGCGCCCGAGGAACGGCGAGGGCTCGGTGGTGGCGGTGGCGGCGCAGCCCGCCGCGGCGACCGCGAGCGCGAGCAACCCCGAACGAACCCTGATCATCGTCCTGCCCTCCTGGTGATCCTGCATCGGCGGCACCGGAAGCGGCGCAGCCCCCCCGATCACGCCAACGCGTAGTCGCGCGCGGAGGAAGAGTAGCCGAGCAGCAGCTCGGCGGGCGACGCGCCCACGCCGCGGATGGCGTGCGCCACCCCGCGCGGCACGACGGCGCAGGCGCCGGGCGACAGGCGCACGTGGCGGTCGCCGATCGCGCACTCGACCTCGCCCGCGACGACGTAGATCGACTCCTCGCAGTTGCGATGGACGTGCGTCTCGCCCCCCCTGCCCGGCGCCACGCGCAGGCGCGCGAGCGCGAGCTCCGCGCTGTTCCCGACCTCGGCGCCGGCGAGCCACTCGATCTCGCCCCACGGAAACTCGTGCCTCACGATGCGGTGCGGACCGAGCATGGGTCGGCTCCCTGGCGGCGCAGAACGGTGGCGAGCGTAGCATCAATCGTGCTACAACCGGCCGCGGATCCGCGCCGCCTCGGCGCGGGCGAGTGCGCACGGCGACGGGATCGAAGGCCAGGTGGAGTCGATGTTCGATCGGGTCATGGGGCCGGCCGGCGTGGCGCCGGCGGCATCGGACCGACACCTCGCCGGGGCACGCGATTGCGCGCGCCCGACCGCCCAGGCGCGGCGCGCGGGCGCCGGGCCGCCCGCCCGACGGCGCCGGAATGCGCCCCCGGCCTGATGCCCACCATCCGACTCGACGTCAACGGGACGGAGCGCGCAGTCGACGCCGCCGAGGACACGCCGCTCCTCTACGTGCTGCGCAACGACCTCGGCCTGAAGGCCGCCCGCTTCGGCTGCGGCAGCGGTCGGTGCGGGGCCTGCTTCGTCCTGATCGACGGTCGCGCGGTCGCCTCGTGCGACACGCCGCTGTGGGCCGCGGCCGGACGGAGGATCGTGACGCTCGAGGGTCTCGGCTCGCCCGAGGCCCCGCATCCGCTGCAGCGCGCGGTGATCGACGAGCAGGCGGCGCAGTGCGGCTACTGCCTGTCGGGAATCCTCGTCAGCGCCGCCGCGCTCCTCGCCGCAAACGCGGCGCCGACCGAAGCCGAAGTGCGCGCCGCGCTCGATCGCAACCTCTGCCGCTGCGGATCGCACAACCGGCTCGTGCGCGCCGTCGTGCGCGCGGCCCACGGCGGCGCGGAATGACCGGGCCGCTCCGCCGCGCCGGCGGCGGCCCGGACGAACGGCCGCAGCTCCCGGGCAGCCTGAACGCCAACCGCCGCCTCGGCCAGTGGCTGCGCTTCCTGCCCGAGGGACTGGTCGAAGTGCGCTCGGGGAAAGTGGAGCTCGGCCAGGGCATCGCGACCGCGCTCGCCCAGATCGTCGCCGACGAGCTCGACGTCGCCCCGGCGCGGGTGCGGATGGTCCCCGCGAGCACGGCGTCGAGCCCGGATGAGGCGGTGACCTCGGGCAGCCTGTCGGTGCAGCAGTCGGGCACCGCCCTGCGCTACGCGTGCGCCGAAGCGCGCGCGCTCTACCTCGAGGCCGCCGCGGCGCGCCTGGGCAAGCCGGTCGAGCGCCTCCAGGTGATCGACGGCGAGATCGTCGCCGTCGGGGGGGCGCACACGAGCTACTGGGCGCTCGCCGACGAGCGGCTGCTCGACCGCGAGGCGACCGCGCGCGTGGCGCCGAAGTCCACCCACCGGTTCGTCGGTTCGAACGCGCTGCGGCTCGACCTTCCGGACAAGGCGTTCGGCCGCCCCCGCTTCGTGCACGACCTCGAGTTCCCCGGCATGCTGCACGGGCGCGTACTGCGACCGCCGTCGCCGGCCGCGGCGCTGCGCGCGCTCGACGACGCGCAAGCGCGCGCGCTGGGCGCGGTCGTCGTCCGGGACGGGAGCTTCCTCGGCGTGCTCGCCGAGCGCGAGGAGGTCGCGGTGAAAGCGCTCGAGCGGCTGCGGGCGGGCGCTAGCTGGAGCGAGCCCGCGACGCTTCCCGACGCGCACGCCCTCGCCGACTGGCTGCAGGCGCAGCCGGTCGAGTCGAAGGTCGTCGCCGAGCACGCCGCCGCGGGCGCAGCGACCCCGGCGCGCACGCTCCGCGCGCGCTTCTCGCGGCCCTACCTGGCGCACGCCTCGATCGGCCCGTCGTGCGCGCTCGCGCACTGGCGCGACGGCCGGCTGCAGGTCTGGTGCCACAGCCAGGGCATCTACAACCTCCGCGCCGACCTCGCGCTGACGCTGGGGCTGGCCGCCGAGCGCATCGACGTGTCCCACGTCGAGGGCGCGGGGTGCTACGGCCACAACGGCGCGGACGACGTGGCGCTCGATGCCGCGCTGCTCGCGCGCGCCGCGGGCGAGCGCCCGGTGCGGGTCGTGTGGTCGCGCGCCGACGAGCTGGCATGGGCGCCGCTCGGCCCGGCGATGGCGATCGCGCTCGAGGCGGACGTGGACGCCGGCGGCGAGGTGCTGGCGTGGCGGCACGAGCTCTGGAGCAACGGCCACAGCACCCGTCCGGGCCGGGCCGCGACGCCCACGCTGCTCGCCGCCTTTCACCTCGAGCGCCCCTTCGAGCCGGTCCTCGCGATCGACCCGCCGCTCCCGGCGGGCGGCGCCGAGCGCAACGCGCGCCCGCTCTACGGCTTCCCCGCGCTGCGGGTCGTCCACCACCGCGTCCTGTCGATGCCGCTGCGCGCGTCCGCGCTGCGGTCCCTCGGCGCGTTCGCGAACGTGTTCGCGATCGAGTCGTTCGTGGACGACCTCGCGCGCGCGCGCGACGAGGACCCGGTCGCCTGGCGCCTGCGCCACCTGACCGATGCGCGGGCGCACGCCGTCATCGAGGCGGCCGCGCGGCGCGCCGGCTGGGCGGCACGACGGCGACGCGAGCACTGCGGTCACGGCATCGGCTTCGCCCGGTACAAGAACCTCGGCGCGTACTGCGCCGTCGTCGCCGAGATCGAGGCCGCGCGCGAGATCCGCGTGCAGCGCCTCGTCGTTGCGATCGACGTCGGACAGGTGGTCAACCCGGACGGCGTGGCGAACCAGGCCGAGGGCGGAGCGATCCAGGCGGCGAGCTGGACGCTCAAGGAGGCGGTGCGTTTCGACCGCACGCGCATCACGAGCGCCTCGTGGGAGGACTATCCGATCCTCGGGTTCAGCGAGGTGCCCGCGGTGGAGGTGGAGATCGTGGCGTGCCCGGAGGACGCCCCGTGGGTCGGCGCCGGCGAGGCCGCGCAGGGACCGACCGCGGCGGCGATCGCGAACGCGGTGCGCGACGCGCTCGGCGTGCGCGTGCGCGACCTGCCGATCACGCCCGAGCGGATCGCGGCGACGGACTGACCGCGACCCTGGTCGAACGCGGCCGCGACGGCCGGCTTCAGCGCCGGCGGCGCGGCGGGGGCGCGACCGGCGGCCCCGCCCGCTCGTCCTTGTGGCGGAAGTTGATGCGGCCTTTGGTGAGGTCGTACGGCGACATCTCCAGCGTCACCTTGTCGCCGGCCAGGATGCGGATGCGGTGCTTGCGGATCTTGCCCGAGGCGTACGCGATCACCTCGCTGCCGTTGGAGAGCGTGACGCGGAACCGGGTGTCCGGAAACACCTCGGTCACCGTCCCTTCCATCTCGATCAGTTCTTCCTTGGGCATCAGAACCCTCGCGCGCGCGCGCGGGCGCCGCGCGCACGCGGGGGCCGGCGGCCAAAGCGGGGACGCAGGCGGGCGCCCGCCGTCCGGGAGGGCGTCAAACCGGCTTCAGGTTGACCGCCGAGACGCGGCCGTCGCGCCCCGTCTGGAGGTCGAACGCGACTTTCTGCTTCTCGGACAGCGTCCCCATCCCGGCGCGCTCGACGGCGGAGATGTGGACGAAGACGTCCTTGGAGCCGTCGTCGGGCTGGATGAAGCCGTAGCCCTTGGTGGCGTTGAAGAACTTGACGGTGCCAGTAGCCATGGAGTTCCTCCTGATCTGGCGTTGCCGGGCGCGGGAGTGCGCACGGCCTCGAAATCACGCACGGGAACAGACCAGAAGTTCACCCCGAGGGGGTGCAGTGGACGACCCAGCCAATTCGATGGCCGCAAATATGCGGCGGCGCCGGGATTTTTGCAAGCCCGTGGGGGCACGCGAGCCCGGCTCTCTATATATATGTGTGCGCACAGCCGGGCCTCGCGCAGGACGGGCCCGGTCCGGATGCCGCACTGCGACACCCAGGGCCGGAGGCCGGCAGGGTGGGTGACCCGGTGAAGGCCGTTCGCCGCAACCCCGCCCCGCCGCCGTCGTCCCGGCGCCCGGTCCTCGCGCTCCCCCCTCCCGGACGCCTGCACGCGCAGCCCGGTCCGGTCGGCGCGCCGGATCGAGGGCGAAGGCGCGGACGCGGCGCGCGGGGCTCGACCCATCGCCGGCGCGCTTTCAGGCAGCGGGGCGCGGATGCAGGTCGAACGCGAGGCACAGCCGGCGCTCGACGTCCGTCTCCGGCAGCGGGATCGTGTCGTGCCAGAGGTGCGACGGAAAGGTGACGAGCAGGCCCGGCTCCGGCTGGACCGTGCGCGTGATCGGCTCGCGCGTGAGCGGAATGTCGCGCCGCGAACCACCGACCTTCAGCCATCCGGCGCCGCCCGCCGCAGGATCGCGCGCCACGGCCGGAACCTCCACGTAGTAGACCCCGCTCAACCAGCCGGCGGCGTGAATGTGCGGCAGCATCTTCCCGCCGCGCGCCATCTTCACCGCCCACAGGTCGAGGTGGAACCGCGCCGGCGCGCCGCGCACGAACGGGTGCCGCGGATCCTCCTGCGCCAGGCTCTTCAGGCGCTGCTCGAATCCGTACCCGATGAACTGCTTCAGGACCGACGGCGCCTCGTCGCGGTAGTCGGCGAGGTTGCGGGTGGTGTGCCAGCCCTTGTAGGTGGCGTACTCGGGCGGGTCTTCGCGCATGCTCGGCTCGTTCGCCGCGAAGTCGGCGAGCGCGCGGTTGAGCGCGGCCACGTCCTCGGCGCGGTAACCCAGGTCGGCGAGCCGGAAGGTATGCACGAAATGGTGCGGGTCCGAGAGCCACGCCTCCTCGTCGCGCCGTCCGAGCTCGGCGAGCGCGAGCGTCTTCAGCGCGAGCGCGCGCACCTCGTACGCCCGGAGCGCGAGCGCCCGGTCGATCGGCGCGAGCGCCGCCTCGGCCCGCCCGTTCGTCATGAGGCATTCGCCCCACGCCACGAAGCACTCCACGTCGCGCGCGTCGACCTGGGCGGCGCGCGCGAACGCCGCCACCGCCGCGTCGCACTGCCCGCGCTGCGCGTGCAGCGTGCCCATGAAGTAGTGCGCCTTCGCGTAGCCGGGGTTCGCGCGCGCAATGCGCTCCAGGAGCGCGAGCGCCTCGTCGTACCGCTCCGCGCCCGCGAGGCTCGAGGCGAGCGTGTTCAGCAGGCGCTTGTGGTCGGGGGCGAGCTGCAATCCGCGCTCGCAGCACTCGATCGCCGCGGCGAACCGGTGCGCGTCGTGCAGCACCCCGGCGAGGTTCGCATGCGCGTCGGCGCGGTCGGGCGTGCGCGCGAGCGAGCGCCGCAGGAGCGTCTCGGCGCGCTCGAAGTGCTTCATCTCCGCGGCGATCATCCCGAGGCCCGCGAGCGCGCGGGCGTTGTCGGCATCGAACGCGAGCACCCGGTCGTACAGCTGCGCCGCTTCCTGCAGCCGTCCCGCCCCGTGCGCGCGCGCCCCGGCGTCGAGCAGCGCCTTCGTTTCCTGCACTCGCATGGCAAAAATGCTAACCCACGCCGCGCGCACGCGCTAACATCGCGCGCATGGGGCCGCTGGCCGGGATCAGGGTGCTCGAGTTCGAGGCGATCGGGCCGGGCCCGTTCTGCGCGATGATGCTCGCCGACATGGGCGCCGACGTGCTGCTCGTCGACCGCCCGAGCGACCCGCGCCTCGGCGTCGGGCGCGACCGCTGGTCGGACGTCATGCTGCGCGGCCGGCGCTCGGTGACCCTCGACCTCAAGTCGCGCGACGGCGTCGCCGCGGCGCTCGCGCTGGCCGGGCGCGCCGACGCGCTGATCGAAGGCTTCCGGCCGGGCGTGATGGAGCGGCTCGGGCTCGGTCCCGACGCGCTGCTCGCGCGCAACCCGCGGCTCGTCTACGGGCGCATGACGGGCTGGGGCCAGGACGGCCCGCTCGCGCCGCGCGCCGGGCACGACATCGATTACATCGCCCTGTCCGGGGTACTGCACGCGATCGGGCGCGCGGGAGGGCCCCCGGTGCCGCCGCTCAACCTGGTAGGCGACTTCGGCGGGGGCGGAATGCTCCTCGCCTTCGGCATCGCCTGCGCGCTCATCGAGGCGCGAAGCTCGGGCCGCGGACAGGTCGTGGACGCGGCCATGGTCGAGGGCGCCTCGCTCCTCGCGACCATGTTCGCGGGCATGCTCGCCGCGGGCACGTGGAGCGAAACCCGCGGCGGGAACCTGCTCGATTCGGGCGCGCCGTGGTACGACACCTACGAGACCCGGGACGGGCGCTTCGTGGCGATCGGCGCGATCGAGCCGAAGTTCTACGAGGAGCTGCTGGCGCGGATGGGCCTCGCGGGCGAGCCGCTGCCGCCGCAGCGCGACCGGGCCGGCTGGCCCGCGCTGCGGCAGCGCTTCGCGGAGGTGTTCCGCACGCGGACGCGCGACGAGTGGTGCGCCGCGTTCGAGGGCTCGGATGCGTGCTTCGCGCCGGTGCTCACGTTCGCGGAAGCGCGCGCGCATCCGCACAACGTCGCGCGCCGGGCACACCTCACTGCCGGTGAGGTGCCGCAGCCGGCGCCGGCGCCGCGCTTCTCGCGCACGCCCGGCGCGGTGCGCCGCGCGCC